>JBDLIZ010000018.1:0-22710 GCA_039714615.1 Pseudomonadota bacterium
CCAAACATTGAAGCGAAATCATGCCTCTCAATACGAGAACTTTCCGTTACAAGAGGCGGCATGACCTACTTGGGCGTCGTTCTAAAAGAGCCGCACCCATCTCCAATAACAAACATACACACGAAGCCAGGCGACAAGCATGAAACTTTCAGATTTTGAAAGGCACATTGACTCCACTATTCTGTCACGAGGTGAGGATTATTATCTAAGCGGTTGTGTGGATGACATTGAGGAGATTGATCATGGTATCTGGCAAGCCGATGTCTTTGGGACGGCTAACTATCAAGTCAGGTTGCATCTAAAGAATGATAATGAAATCAGCAGTACGGGTTGTGACTGTCCTTATGACGGGGGACCGATATGTAAACATGAAGTAGCGGCATTGTTCGCTCTGCGTGAACAGAAATCGGGAAAAATGACTGCAAAGGAGGCCAAAGCAAAGAAAAAGCCGATGACCCGCAGACAGAAACTGGAAATCATCCTGGGAGGTGTAAGTCATGAAGAATTACAGGGATTTGTGATTGAAAATACCCTTAATCATGACGACTTTTATGACAGTATCATGATCCGTTACGCGCATCTGCTTGGTGGAGGAGAATCTGCGGCACAACGTTATCGAAAAATGGTCGAGCGAATCATTAGCCATGCCGGCGACCGTCATGGCTTTGTCGAATATGCTGCTGCATATGACCTGGCAAGCAGTCTTGAAGATGTACTGGAGCAAGCAGACCAAGCCGCCGCAACCTCTCCAGTTGAAGCATTGGAAGCGGCGATGGCCATTATGGAGGCCATGCCTGATTTGGCACAGAACATGGATGATTCGGATGGGCATACCGGCAGTTTGATGTTTGCTGCCTGTGAAATGCTGGAAAACCATTATGACAGTTTCTCCAGCGAGGAGAAGGACGCACTGTTTAACAGGGTACAACGTTGCCATGAAAATCCTGATTATTCGGATTATGGCATTGATGATGCTTTGCACAACTTGCTGATAATCCTGTCGGATGAGGATAGTGACAAAAAAACTGAAATTCTGAATTCACTGGATAGGCAAATCCAGCAGGCAGAGCCGGGTTCCTGGAAACAAACATCTATGCTACGGGAAAAGATGCACATATTGGTTCGCTGGGGAAAACAGCAAGAAGCGGACAGCCTGATTGATGCCCATCTGGAGATTCCCGCATTTCGAAAACAGCGCGTTGATGAATCAATCAACAACAAGGACTACCCGCAGGCAAAAGAACTGGCTGAAAAAGGACTTGAAATTGCACGGCAAAATAAACATTTCGGTACGGTAAATGACTGGCTGAAGACCTTGTTAAACATTGCAGAACTAACGGCGGACAAGTCGGCGAGCAAACAGTTATGCAAGGAATTGTTTTTCGGTAAACACCATGACATGGCGTATTACCACAAACTGAAGCAGCACTACTCTAAAACAGAATGGACACAGGTTTACAAAGAACTACTAAATGCAATTCCCAACAATAATGACTCGGCAAAAGCCAGAATCTATGCCGAAGAGCGTGACTGGCAAGAGTTGCTCGATGTTTTGAAACAGGAACGCTATGGAGTCACCCTGCTGCAATCCTGGGCAATCCCTGTAGCGCAGTTCTATCCTGGCGAGATCCTGCAAATCTATACCGGGAAGATACAAAAAATAGCCACAAACACCGGGCGCAATGTCTATAAGGAAGTCATCACCCATCTGAAAACCGTACAGAAAATTTCAGGAGGAAATGCCGCAGTCAAACAGATGCTCCATTCATTCCGCAAAAATTACCGAAACCGGCATGCAATGATGGAAAGGCTGGACACGGCATTTGGAAAGTAAAAATAGCCGAACTCAGAACAGACCCCTTTGGCGCAAATAGTCCATAGGCATTGTACAGCCGTTTGCCTCGCTATCTACACCAGATCTTGCTCACTAATCAGACGTCGTTGGAGTAGTGGTTTTCTTGGGTTCCTAAAACCATTATCCTTGTTTAGATTTTTTCCATTCTTAAAACCACCATTAGAAGTGGATGAACCAAATTGAATACCTTCGATGAGTTACTGAACGACCTGACCGTTGACCGTTTGAAAAAACGATTGTCATTGCTCGATGGTCCTGAGAGGCCAAAACGCAAGGCCGAGATCATAGATCTAATCCGGCGACATATGCTCTCGGATCGATGCAAGGGGTATTGGGAACGATTGAAAGCGCTGGAGAAAAAGGCGGTCGCCGAGGCCGTTTATCGATATGCAGGGTCTTTCGAATCGGTTCGCTTCGCCGCCAGGTATGGGTCGGTTCCCGACTATTTCACCCGGAGTCCCCTCGATTTCTTTGGTAGCGGTCGTCCAAAGGCGCACAGCGTTCTGTTCTTGTTTTTTTATTCAGGCATTATTCCTAGAGAGCTGTGCAAGCAGCTGAAAACCTTTGTGCCGGCGCCGGAGCCTGATTCTTTGGTTACCGTTGAGGAGTCGGATATCCCTGCAACATTTGAAATCGATGAACCAAGAATCGTAGAGGCGGAAGGTAAAGACTATCCTTATCCGGTCAAGATCTTATCCATGGAACCGGTTGTCGTGCATGACCTGCGGGCGGTGCTGCATTTGATCGAGAGCGATCAAATCGGGGTGAGCGACAAGACCGGTCTGGCCACTGCTGCCGGCTTGCGCAAGATCGAAACAACCCTCATGGGAGGCGATTTTTACACCCAGGAGGAGGATTGGGAATTGGAAAAATGGGCCGGTGGTCTGCTGCGACCCATCCGACCGTTTGCCTGGCCGCTGCTGTTGCAGAGCGGTGGTGTGGCGAAACGCAATGGTCGGCGACTGGCTCTGACGCGTAAGGGGAAAAAGGCATTGGCCGCACCCATCGAGGACACTGTTCGAGAGCTGTATTCTCGTTGGCGAGATAAAGGAATGCGGGATGAGTTTCGCCGTGTGGATGTGATCAAGGGACAGACAGGGAAGGGCCGGCGAATGACGGCGGTGGCCGGACGGCGAGCAGCGATCGAAGGGGCATTGCGGGAATGCCCGGCTAATGAGTGGGTAAATATCGATGCATTTTTTCGTTATATGCAGGCAGAGGGTCATGATTTTGAAGTGGTCCACGATCCCTGGAAACTCTACATCGCGGACAGCCATTACGGCAGCCTGGGCTACAGCGGTTATCACGATTTCCACACCGTGCAGGCCCGCTATATCTTGACCTATTTATTCGAGTATCTTGCCACCCTGGGGATGATCGATATTGCGTATGCCCTGCCTTATCACGTGCGTCGGGACTACTCGGACATGTGGGGTACGGATGATCTGTCTTTCCTGAGCCGCTATGATGGTCTGCTTTATTTCAGGCTCAATCCGCTGGGGGCATTCTGCCTCGGTCTGGTGGACGAATACCTGCCGAGCCGACCCAAGGTCGTACCGTTGCTTCGAGTGGAGGAGGACCTGAAGATCAGCTTGACCCGGCAGGCCGAGCCCGGAGAGCGTCTGCTGCTGGATGAATATGCGCGGCCGTTGCTTGACGATACCTGGCAGCTGACTCAGGATGCCATATTGCAGGCTATGGAGAATGGTCATGACCTGGGTGTGTTTCGTCAGTTTTTAATGGACTTCGCGCCGCGGGCATTACCTCAAGAGGTGGACAGATTCTTTGAGGCCGCCGATCAGCGGCGAACGGCCATTGCGGATGGGGGTCCCGCACGCCTGTTGAACTGCACCAGCATTGCATTGGCGCGGATGATCGCTGTCGACCCGGCGACCAAGAAATATTGCCTTCATGCCGGTGGACGCACCCTGGTGATCCCTGAAAAGATGGAAAATCCCTTTCGCAAAGGTTTGCGCAAACTAGGTTATGTTTTTTTGAATGGCTGATTCCAATACCTCGTTGCTCGAAATCTACCGGGCCCATTCGGAAGATGAACGTCGGATCCTGCAGGTCCTGTCGATCATCTATACACCGGTCAATCAGACCACCTTGCAGAGAGTCTTACGAACGCTGGGTTGGAAGGATAAAAAAGGGACGGCTCTGGGTCAACTCATGGGCAAGCCTTTGCGAGAGCGTCTTCTCGAAGAGGGGTTGGTTAGCACAAGGAATAATCTGCTCCGTTGCCATCCGGATATCGAAGAGGCTCTGACCCAGGAAACCGTAGTGCAGGGCTCTTTCGGCGAAATAGTTCGGGCGGTGAACTTGACACTCCTCGGTCTGGTGAGTCGGCATACGCACCACCAGGTGGTTCAAGCGAGGGAGCAGCGCAAGATTCGCAACGCCTTCTATGGTGGATCTGAGCTAGAGATCCTGAAGGCCCTTGGCATCGATAAAAAGGACCAAGATTTGCCCTCAGGTCGAGCCTTGCCTTTGCTTCCCTTCTGCATCCAGCCCTTGGAGCCGCAATGGTTCGACCGACTTCCCGAACTTGTCAAACTGCATGTGCTTGCGGATCTGTTGACTCAAGGGACCCTGGAACTGCAGGATCAGCAGTGGATCTATGCGCTTCTGGAGCAGGAGTATTCCCGATTCGTTGCCCGCAACCGGGGTGCGGCCTATGTGCTTGCCGAACAGCGGCTATGGCGTGGACGCTTGGGGGAGGTCGAATCCCTACTGGCGGATGATGACTCGGGGCGCGCCTTGGCCCTGCGGGGCTGGCTGTGTTTTCAACAGGGGGACGATGCGGCCTCCATCGCCTATTTCGAGGCCGCCCTGAAGGCCATGCGCAAACAAACCCGCAAGCGTAATGTCTACGTCCCAGGTCCGGCCGGGGCGTTTTACCTCCTGGCGCTGATCGCCAGCGGCGATCCGCAACACCTGAAAGTGGTGCAGAAACAGGCCCAGTTTGCTAGTCGGGCCGCTGTCCCCGATCCGTTTGCCGCTGTGTTTCGACTGATCGACGAGTTAGTGGCGATATTGCGCGGAGAGCGGAAATTCGAGCAATGTATCAGCTTGTCCATGGATAGTATGACTTATGAGCCCTATACGGACCTGTTTCAACAGCTGATATTGGGCTGGGTGGGGCAAAAGCCCAAGGAAGCTAAACTCGGTCAGCTGGTCACGCATTGCCAGAAGGCCCAACAGGCGCAACTGTGGTGGTTTGCCCGGCAGAGTGCGCAGTTGCTGAAAAAACGCGGCCGGAGGAGCAAATGTGCCCCCCAGGAAATGGGTGATCAGAACATTGCGGTGCGTGACATAATCGATCTGATCAAACCCCGCCAGCCTTGGGAGATTGCCCTGCAGGCCTTGCAGGACATTACCCGGCAGGTGCCCGGTGACGATACGCTATCAAGCAATCAGGCCGATCAGCGTATGGTCTGGCATTTGTATTGTTATGACGGTATCTGTGGTTTGGAACCCCGCGAGCAAAAACGCAGCAAACGAGGTGGTTGGACCAAGGGCCGACCGGTGGCTTTGCGCAGGCTCTATGATGAGCTCGATAGCTTTGATTACCTGAGCGAGCAGGACCGGCGTATCTGCCACTGTATCCAGCCGGAAACGAGTTATGAATATTTCGGGCGGTATGCAAAAACCACTTATGATCTAGGAACGGAAAGATCCCTGCTCGCCGCCGTGGGTCATCCGCTGATCTTCTGGGCTGAAAAACCCGATGTACTCGTGGAGTTGGTACAAGGCGAGCCTGTCTTGGAGATCCAGAAACGGGGCCAGCGCTTGTCATTGCGTCTCACGCCCTTTCCTCAGGAACCTTATGATGTTGTCGCCCATCCGGAGGGTCCACGACGGGTTCGGGTGGTGACCTTCGATGCCCAGCATCAGCGCATCGCCGGAATCCTCGGCGAAACAGGATTGACCGTTCCTTCCAGCGCCAAAACACGGGTGATGGAGAGCATTGCCGCCATCGCCCCGTTGCTGAACGTTCATTCCGAAATCGGTGGAGGGGAGGCGGCCGGGGCGCGGAGCGTAGAGGCGGATCACTGTCCTCATATACGTCTGCAACCGATCGGTGATGGTCTGAAATTGGAATGTTTTATTCAGCCCTTTGCCGAGGGCGGCCCGTTGTTCCATCCTGGCCGGGGTGCCGCGACCGTGCTCGCCGAGATCGAAGGTAAGCAGCTGCAGACCACCCGCGATCTGGAGACCGAGCGGCAAGCTGTCGAGCGGGTACTGACGCGTTGTCCGCTACTGGTGGAAAACAATGCCTGGGAATGGCAGTTGGACGACCCGGAAGACGCCCTGGATACCTTGCTTGAGTTTCAGAAAATGGGTGATGCCGTCACGCTTGATTGGCCGCAAGGCAGGAAGATTCGTCTCAGTGGAGAGACCGGTATCACGCAGATGCAGGTCTCGGTGCGCAAACAGCGCGACTGGTTCAGCCTTGAGGGAGGCCTGCGTCTGGACGACGGTCGGGTCATGGAAATGACTCAGCTGCTGGAACTCATCGCAGAATCCCCCGGTCACTTCGTGCGCCTGGGCGAGGGGGAATTTCTGAACCTTACTCAGGAGCTTCGCAAGCGTCTGGAAGAGATTCGTGCCTTTAGCGACCAGGGGCGTTTTCATCCTCTGGCGGCAACAACCCTGGAAGACCTCACCGAGGGGATGCAGGTCAAGGCGGCGAAGGCTTGGCGGGATCAGTTGGCCCGGCTCAACGATGCCCGTGATCTGCGGCCGGAGGTCCCTTCGACGCTGCAGGCCGAGCTGCGTGATTATCAGCACGAGGGCTTTGGCTGGTTGGCACGATTGGCCCAATGGGGTGCGGGTGCCTGTCTCGCCGACGACATGGGTCTGGGTAAGACCGTACAGGCCCTAGCCTTGATACTCAGCCGTGCCCACGAGGGACCGACCCTGGTCCTGGCCCCCACCTCGGTGGCTATGAATTGGCTGGAGGAGGCGAGCCGCTTTGCCCCCACTCTGGTGCCGCGGCGCTTCGGCCCTGGCGACCGGCAACGGATGCTGGACGAGGCGGGAGCCTTCGATATAGTCGTGTGCAGCTACGGGCTGCTGCAAAGCGAATCTAAACGTCTCAGCGCCGTGCGTTGGCATACCATTGTCGCCGACGAGGCTCAGGCCATCAAGAACGCCTTCACCAAGCGCTCCAAGGCGGCGATGGCCCTTAGTGGAGATTTTCGCATGATCACCACCGGCACGCCCATCGAAAACCATCTCGGTGAGTTGTGGAACCTGTTTCGTTTTATCAATCCGGGATTGCTCGGTTCTTTGGAACGTTTCAATCAGCGCTTTGCCTTGCCCATTGAGAGCAACAATGATCGTGAGGCCCGGCAACGGTTGAAAAAACTGATCCGGCCCTTCATCCTGCGCCGGCTGAAGAGTGACGTCCTTACCGAATTGCCGCCGCGTACCGAGATTACCCTGCACGTGGAGCTCAGCGATGCCGAGACCGCTCTATACGAGGCCCTGCGCCGCCAGGCCATGGAGCGCATGGCACAGCCGCAAGAGAATCCAGGCCAACAACGCGTTAGGGCGCTGGCAGAGATCATGCGGCTACGCCGAGCCTGCTGTAATCCACGGTTGGTGATGCCGGAAACGGACATCTCCAGCGCCAAACTGCAGGCCTTCGCCGAGATCGTCGAGGAACTGCGCGACAACCGCCACAAGGCTTTGGTATTCAGCCAGTTCGTAGGCCACCTGGCACTGATTCGCGAATACCTCGATGCCCAGGGGGTTTCCTATCAGTACCTGGATGGTTCTACTTCCACAAAAAATCGCAAGACCGCCATCGATGCCTTTCAGGCCGGCCGTGGTGAGCTGTTCCTGATCAGCCTCAAGGCCGGGGGCCAGGGGCTGAATCTCACCGCTGCCGACTATGTCATTCACCTGGACCCCTGGTGGAATCCGGCTGTTGAGGACCAGGCCTCGGATCGTGCCCATCGCATCGGCCAGCAGCGCCCCGTGACGGTCTACCGGCTGGTCGCCCGCGGCACCATCGAAGACAAGATCGTGGGTCTACATCGGTACAAACGTGACCTCGCGGACAGCCTGCTGGAGGGTAGCGAGATGAGTGGTCGGATGACAGTGGAAGACATGTTGGCGTTGATTCGGGAAGGGCAGGGGTAGTTGGGTCGGGCTTTATACCCATGACGAATGGGTTTCCCGGTTACCTAGGAGCCTGTCGGCGCAAGCTGTTCCGGCAGCGTATCCGATACCGAATAGCTGTTTTTCATTTGTACCATTGGTAGTCGAGGGTAGCCTAGTACCACAGAATCATGCTCCAGTTCGCGTCTATATCCTCAGCATTATTACTCGTTATCTATGGGATGCCCGCCATGCGTATCGTATCACCGTTCTTTGTTTGCTTGTTCGTCCTCATTTCATTTCCGGCTTACCCGGACCAGCAATCTCCAATCCAGTCGCTGGTGGATGAGCCGATTTTTCTGAAGGCGTCCAGGCAGACGCATCGGGTTGAAGAGAAACAACAACTCAACATCTCTTTCAAAATCGACTATCGCCGCTGCCGCAATCATTACGGCAAAAAAAACTACTCCCGGGCCTGCAACCGCGATCTCGAACTCAGGGGCCGGCGCATTCTGGATGGCGCGCAGGTATCTTCCCAAACCGCTGGCGGGATAAAGGGGGTCTGGCGCTGGGAACATGACCACCGCCTGTCATTTACGCCCGGCGAATTCTGGCAAGCGGGTATGGATTACACCGTCACGCTGGATCTGGACCTTATGGATGTTCCGCCACAGGTGGTTCTGGACAGGGAAGACCCGCGCCGTGCCATTTACAAGGTCAGCGCCAAGGCGCTGTTGGCAAAGATCGGCAATTTCCGTTTTATGCAGGATCCTTCTAATCCGGACCGCAAGCTGGTGACCGCCCGGCTGACCACCAATTATCCGGTTATACGTGACAGCCTAACCAGCCGCATCGAATTTTCGATGGAAGAATCCGCCGGCAAGAAGCTGCGCGACAGAGGCAAAGGTTTTGATTTTGACATCACTTATCACAATGACGAATCCACCTCGGCCGCACTCAATGTCGTGCTAAATACCCTGCCTGACAAAGAGCGGTATATGTGGTTGCGCGTGGACAAAATGGTCCAGCCCAAATATGGCGGCAAACCGGCCCCCGGCATCGCAAAAGAGCGCATCCGTATTCCCAGCCTCGATACCTGGCTGGAGTTGTCGGATGTACAAACCACTATCATGCGTACAGAAACCGGTGCGCCGGAACAGGCCGTCACCCTGGCCAGTAATGTCAAAGCCGGCCCGGATGCGCTGGCATCCAAAACCAGTTTGTACCTGCTGCCCGAACAGCACCCGCTACCGGGCGCGGACAAAGATGAAATCTATGCCTGGAAGGCCTCCAGCGAGGTTTCGCCGAAAATCCTGAAACAATCGGAAAAACTGACGCTGGCGCCGAAAACGGGGAAGGCCGACGCCACGCGTTTCGTAATGGCGTTCAAGGCCCCGCCGGGGCGCTATGTCATGCTGGTTGTCGACAAAGGTTTTGAGGCCTTTGGCGGCTTCCGTCTGGCGGAACGGTTCCGCAAGGTCATGCGGGTGCCGGACCACCCGCATGATATCCGCATCATGCATGAGGGCAGCATTCTGCCCCTGAATGGGGAACGCAAACTGTCCCTGCATGCGCGCGGTACCGATCGGCTGGATGTCGAGATCGCACGGATCGACCCGAATGCCGTGCATCATTTCATCAGCCAGACCAGCGGCGATATTCGCAAAGCTGCTTTCAGCAACCTTCATTTCAACACCGATGATATTGCCGATATAGAGTTCAAATCCATCCCCATGGCCTTCAACAACCCACGGGAATCACAGTACGCCAGCGTTGATTTCAGCCCATTTATGCAGCACGGTAAAAAGGGGTTGTTTGTCCTGAACATCCGTGGCTACCGCAACAAGATTGCTGTCGGACGGATGGAGCGGCGCTTTGTGCTGGTCACCGATATGGGCCTGCTGGTCAAACAGAATACCGACCATACACGGCCCGTCTATGTTGTATCCTTTAAGTCCGGGCTACCGGTCGACGGGGCCGACATCAACGTGCTGGGGCGCAACGGCCAGATCGTCCACACGGCAAAGGCCGATGCAGAGGGCATGGCCCTGCTGCCGGATTTCCGTGGCCTGTCGCGGGAAAATCTGCCGGTGGCCATCATTGCCGAAAAGGGCGATGATTTTGCCTTTATCCCCTATGCGCCGCGTGACCGGGCGCTGAACTATTCCCGCTTTAACACCGCTGGCAACCGTCCGCTGGCGCAAGGGCTGAATGCCTATCTGTTTTCCGATCGCGGGATCTATCGCCCGGGAGAGACCGCACAGATCGGGCTGGTGCTGAAAAATTCCGACTGGTCGCCCCTGCCGGAAAACCTGCCCCTGAAAACCCGCATCACCGATCCCAAAGGCAACAGGGTGCTGGAGCGTGAGATTACTTTCGGCGCGGGCGGACTACAAAATATCACCCTTGAAACCGCCCGTACCTGGCTGACCGGCACCTATCATGTCGGGCTGTATCTGGCGCATGATGGCAAGCGCGGCGCCATGCTGGGTGGCACCACCATCAAGGTCGAGGAGTTCCAGCCGGACCGGCTGAAAATTTCCACCAGCTTCTTGACGGGCGGTGAAGAAGTCACAGAAAACAAAGGGTGGGTTCAGCCAGCGGGGCTGTCCGCCCGGATGCAACTGAAAAACCTCTATGGCACACCGGCCGGCAACCGCCGGGCTACCGCGCATGTCCGGCTGAACCCGGCGCCGCTGCATTTCAAACCCTATGTGGATTACAGCTTTTACAATTCCACCCCGGCTCCGCCGCGGCAGGTGAATTATGACCTGCCGGAGTTGACCACCGATGCTGACGGCATGGCCGAATTTAACCTGAACCTGGAGGAACAGGAGGCCGGCAGCTACGCTCTGTCTGTCGAGCTACGCGGTTTTGAAGCCAATAGCGGGCGTGGCGTCACCGCCTATGACAGCATTCTGGTATCCCCCATGGCATACGCGGTGGGCTACAAGGCCGATGGCAATATCGGCTGGCTGCGCAAGGGTCGCAAGGCCAGGGTGGATATGATTGCCGTGACTCCCGGCCTGGCGCAGCAAGCGGTGGAAGGGCTGAGCCTGACCCTGGTGCGCAAGACCTTTGCCTCCACCCTGGTGCGCCGCGATAACGGCAGCTATGCCTATCAATCCGTGCCCCGTTATGAGGATATATCAACCCAACCGTTCACCATCGGCCCGGCGGAATCGAATCTGGAACTGCCGACGGGCGAGATCGGCGATTTTGTCTATCGTCTGAGCGATGCCGACGGCAGGGTCATCGCCCAAATCCCCTTTGGCGTCACTGGCACCGGTCAGCGGCCACAAGGGTTGGATCGGGAAGCCGTGCTGCATATCAAATCCGATCAAAGCCAATATAAGCCGGGCAGTGACATCATGCTGCAGATCACTGCGCCCTATATCGGGGCCGGGCTGATCACGCTGGAAAGCGACCATGTGGTGACACATAAATGGTTCCGGACTGAAAGCACCGATACGGTGCAGCGCATCCGCGTGCCTGAAGATTTTATCGGCAAGGGTTATATCAATGTCGCCTTTGTCCGTGATGTGAAATCGCGGGAGATCTATCTCAGCCCGCTCAGCTATGCCGTGCTGCCCTTTACCGCCAGCCCGGACAGGCGCCGGGTGGATATAACGCTGGACACCCCGGAAACGGTAAAACCCGGCACGTTGGTCGATATCACCTACCGCGCCGATAAAAAGGGCAAGGCGATCATCTATGCCGTCGATGAAGGCATTCTACAGGTCGCCCGCTACCGCACGCCGGACCCGGTGGATTTCTTGCTGCTGAATCGGGCGCTGCAGGTCACTACCACCCAGATGCTGGATCTGCTGATGCCGGAATATTCGCTGGTGCGAGAACTGTCCAAACAGGGCGGTGGCGCCGGTGCTGCCGGGGCGGTGCTGCAAAAGCACCTGAACCCGTTCCAGCGTAAAACGCTGGCGCCGGCGGTCTACTGGTCCGGAATTGTCGATCTGGACACCACGGACAAAACCTTGAACTGGCGCGTCCCCGGGCATTTTAACGGCCGGCTGCGGTTGATGGCGGTGGCGGTTTCCCATGATGCGGTCGGGGCGGTGGAGAAACCCGTAACCGTACGCGGTGATATCGTGCTGACCCCGAATGTTCCGCTCTTTATGGCCCCGGGCGACAGGGCACAGGCCAGCGTCACCATCGCCAATAATATCGATGGCGCCGATGCGGATAAGAAATTTACGCTGAATCTGTCCCCGTCTGTGCATATGGAGGTGCTGAATGCCCCCACGCAGCCGGTGGCGATTGGCGGCGGAACCGAAAAAACCCTCTCCTTTACCCTGCGCGCCACGGATTCGCTGGGCGCAGCCACTTTGACTCTGAGCGCCGCCGCCGGCGACCATAGCCAGAACGCGGAGGCCAGGCTTAGTGTCCGTCCGCCGGTAGCGCGATCCACCCGTCTGAACGCCGGGTATGCTGAAAACGGCCAGGCGACAGTCAGCCTGAAACAGGATTTCTACCTCACTTTGGCGGAACGGCAGCTCAGTTTCTCTGCCTTGCCGACAGCCTATATTTCCGGACTGGCCAAATATCTCGATGCCTATCCCTATGGCTGTACGGAACAGTTACTGAGCCGGAATTTCCCAAAAGTTTCGCTGTACGGCCTGCCGGAATTTGCTGTGAAGGCGCAAGAGACTCACCGCGCGCTGGACGATATTGTCGGCATGCTGCGCCGCCGGCTGACCCATGATAACGGTTTCAGCATGTGGTATGGACAAGACGAAACCCATGAGTTTGTCACCATCTATGCGGTAGAGTTTCTGACCACGGCGCGCGAGGCCGGGATCGCCGTTCCGGATGAGCTGGTCCAGAAAACCCTGCGGCACATTCGGGAGCAGGTCAATACCAACATCACCAGCATGGATAACGCGCGGATCAAGGCCTATGGCATCTATATGCTGACCCGCAACGGAATCGTCACCACCAATGAAATTCTGCACCTGCTGCGATATCTGGAGAGGCACGCCAGTAAAGGGTCCGGAAAATGGCAGGGCGATCTGATCGCCCTCTACTTGGCAGCCAGTTATGATCTGCTGCAGCAAAAAGCGCTCGCCCGCGAAACGCTGGCCACCTATACAAGCGCACTGAAGCCCACGGAAATGACATATCGATCATCTGCCTGGCATAGCGTGTGGTACAACCCGTTCATCAAAACTGCGCGCACGGTGTCGATCATGTCCCGCCATTTCCCACAGGCCATGACCCGCCTGGATAAGGCTATCGTTTTCAAACTGGCGGCCTTTGTACGGGAACAGCGCTACAACACGCTCAGCGCCTCATTCGCCATTCAGGCGCTGCGCGATTATATGACCGTTGCTGATGATCTGTTGGCGCAAGCGGAATGGTCGCTGTTGCTGGACGCTCAGGCGCTGGCGTTGCCGCAGAATGATACCGGCGTCCTGCGCACCGAAATTCCCATCACCACAACGGGGATGAAGATCGGCGTGCGTCCGGAGCAGCCGTTCTTTTATACGCTGACGCAAAGCGGATATCTGAAAAACCTGCCACCACAACCGGTAACCGAGGGGATGGAGATCACCCGCCGGTTTGAGACAATCGATGGTACGCCACTCAATGGGACAGTTAGAATCGGCGATTTGGTTGAAGCGGTGATCACTATCCGCGCGCATGGCGCCGGCAAGCTGGACAATATTGCCATTGTCGATTTGTTGCCCGCCGGGTTTGAGTTGGAGCGTGAAACGGTTGGCCGGAAAAGTTCGCTGGCCACGGCCTTTATCGACCAGCGGGAAGACCGGATCATCGCCTTCGCCAGCGTCCCGGCCTATGCGCGTGAATTGCGCTACCGGCTGCGCGCTGTCAGCAAGGGCAGATTCCGCGTACCGCCGCCCTTTGCCGAATCCATGTACGACCTGACGAAAAAAGCGATGGGCTCTGCCGGGCAGATTACGGTCGTTGATCATAAGGGTGAATAAAAGCCAGATATACCCGTCGCGAGTAGGTTTCGTGACGGGTATATTGCTGGCACTGGTGGTTATCACCGCCTGCCTCATGCTGGCATTCAGCCCCCGTCCGCCGTTGCGCGGGGACCAACCGGTTTCAACCGCATGGTATGACCGTGATGGCCGGTTACTGCGGCTTGACCTGGCCGGCGATGACCGGTTCCGGCTGGCGACGCGGCTGCGGGAGTTGCCCCCGGCCCTGATCAATGCCACCTTGTTGCAGGAGGACCGCTTTTTCCACAGCCACCCCGGTGTCAATCCCCTCTCCCTGATTCGCGCGGTGTTTGAAACCTATATCCGCCGCTCCCGCCCGGTGGGTGGGTCGACCATCACCATGCAGCTTGTGCGCTTGCGCGACGATCTGGAAACCCGCAGCATCCCGGGCAAACTGACGCAAATCTGGCGGGCGCTGGTCCTGGAACGCCACTACAGCAAGGCCGAGATCCTGCAAGCCTATCTGAATAGGGTCCCCTATGGCGGCAATATCGAAGGGATCGATGCCGCCGCCCTGATCTATTTCAACCGCGAACCACATGAACTGGCCCTACCACAAATCATGACGTTGGTAGTCATCCCGCAAAATCCGGCCAAGCGTTCCCCGTTACAGGCAGACAGCAGCCATCTGAATAACGCCAGGCAACGGCTGTTTGAGCGTTATGCCGCTGCGTATGACCTGTCCGGACAGACTGCGGCTCTGATGCAGATGCCGCTGGTGGTTCACGGACGGGATGCGCTGCCTTTTGCTGCACCACATTTTATCAATGGGATTGAAACCACAGGTGCACCGCGCATTCGCACCACGCTGGATAGGAAACAGCAACAAATACTTGAGCGGCAGATGCACTACTTTATCCGCCGCAACAGACGGCTGGGACTGGATAATGCGGCAGCGATGCTGGTCCATGCGCCAGACATGGAGATCCGCGCCCTGGTCGGGTCCGGAGATTTTTTCAATGCTGGAATTGATGGCCAGGTTGACGCAACCGCCGCCCTGCGCTCACCGGGATCAACGCTGAAGAGTTTTGTCTATGCCCTGGCGCTGGAGCAGGGGTTGATCCACCCCGGTTCCCTGCTGGATGATTCACCAACATCTTATGCCGAATACCGCCCGGCGAATTTTGACACTCGATTTATGGGGCCTATTCCGGCGGATGAGGCCCTGCAACTCAGCCGGAATGTCCCGGCTATCGCGCTGGCGACAAAACTGGCCGATCCCGACCTGTATACATTTTTGCAGGATGCCGGGCTGGCATTGCCGCATGACCAGAGCCATTACGGCCTGTCGCTTGTCGTTGGCGGGGCCGAGGTCAGCATGCGCAAGCTGGTCATACTGTATGCCATGCTGGCCAATGGCGGACGCCTGTCACAATTACGCGCCACCCGCGATACACCGGAGAGACCGGCCAGACAGATGTTGAGTCCGGAATCGGCATATATGACACTGAAGATGCTGGAGCGCCCTTTTCAACCGGACGTCACACCGTTCAGTACCAGGACCCAAACAGTGCCCGTTTACTGGAAGACCGGGACCTCCAGCGGCATGCGCGATGCTTGGACCGTTGGCGTGTTCGGCCCCTATGTGCTGGCCGTCTGGGTCGGGCATTTTGATGGACGGCGCAACCCGGCGCTGGTCGGCAGCCAAACCGCGGCACCGCTGTTTTTTGATATCGTCCATGCCGTCTCAGGCCATGAAACCCTGACCGACCGGGTACAGGCCGCGATTGACCAGCTGAACATCACCCGCATCGCCCTGTGCCGAAACGCGGTACCCAGCGCACAACAAGCCGATTGTGCAGCGCCGGCGGAGACCTTGTTCATTGCCGGAAAATCCCCGATCGCACCCGCCATACCAACGCATAGTCTAAAAATCGTTTCACCGGCAGAGGGTGTCCGCTATGCCCTGCCGCAACAAACGGCCGATGTGCAACAACTGCCGCTGGAGGCAAAGTACGACCGTCAGAATCATCCCCTGTTCTGGTTTGCCGGACAGCAACTGATCGGCACCTCGGACCATGGCCAACCCCTCTTTTGGACACCGCGTCCGGGCGTGCATGTCATCCGTGTTCTGGATACCGAGGGAAACAGCGATGTCGCAACCATCCGGGTCATTGCCAGTCATTAAGCTCTCCTCCCATTTGCCGGGGATTTTGCTCAGCCAGCTCAACAGAGTTCAAGAATATTGACCCGTTTGCTACTGCTGGAAAAGGTTATGGTCTCCGCCTGCGCAGAGCTGATCAGAGAGCAATACAGGATAAGCAATAGCAGCGTTGGTTTCATTGCATCAAGTATTCGCTGTAAGTGATAGTAAGGACTCTCTGGCGATTCATTATATGGGCGATCGGCAAAGTATATTTCATTAATGCTAAACAATGATGACAGAAATATTTCTGTGTCTTCTTTAACAATACGTAAACACATATTGAATGAAAAAATGTAATTATTATTTAAAGGTGCAGGAAATAAATACTGCTACAATATGAAGCGTTGCGCTATTTAAAAACTTCTGAGTTTTTGAAAATCATCCGTATGAAACACAATTCACATTACCGCTAAGAGGAAAGAAATCCATGGGCAATGCAGGTAAAAAGAAAAAAGTGGCGACGCCACTTCACGATGCCGCGGGAAAAGGGGATCTGGAAGAGGTTAAGCGACTTCTTAAGGGCAAGAAAATAAAACCGAATAGGCTCAATGTCGAGCAAAAAACGGCCCTCCAGGGCGCAGCCAAAGGTGGGCATCTAGAAATTGTTCGGGCCCTGCTAAAGGCTGGTGCGAACCCCGATATCCCAGACCATAAAGGACGTACCGCGCTACAAGAATCTGCCAAGCGGGGGCATACCGAGGTTGTGGCGCTATTGCTTAAAAAGAAAGCCAAGGCCGATCGTTTGGACAGTAAAGATTCTTCTGCTTTACATGAAGCCTGCAAAAAGGGACACCCCGAGATTATAAGGGCCTTGATTGAAAAAGGTGCCGACGGTCTTATCAATCAACAGAACTACAAGGGAATATCTCCGTTGCATGAAGCCGCCAGAAAAGGACAGGCAGAGGTCGCCACGCTGCTCCTGGAGTTGGGGGCTGACCCTCAGGCCAAGGACATCCATGGCAACCGTCCTGCAGTTTTGGCAAACACCTTTGGGTATAGTGAGCTTGCGGAGCAGTTAGGTGGGCTGGACTATGATGAGGAGGGGGAGGCCCTGAAGATCGCCTGGCTTGAAGAAGTCAAAGAATCCGCCAAGGAAATTGTCAGACAGGCTACCATAGCAGAAGGCCGGGAATTGCCCCTGAAGGCAGAACTCAAGGGTGCCTCCCTAGCGGCGGTGGATGTCTTCCTTGCCCATATAAAGACCGCGGATTTCTCCCCTGAAGAAATCAATGAGATCTCAGATCAGGCCGCGAGAGATTTTCTGGTTACCTTCAAGGAAGAGCGTGATGCTAAAGGCAATATGCTTACCCCAGAGGAATTGGCCGCTAAAAGATTGAAGGCAGAAGCAGCGGCGGAAATGGCAGCGGAACAAGAGTCTCTCTCGGAGAAAGGGGCGGTCGCAGCGTAAGCATTTGGGAAGGGCTGTATATAGATCATGGGGTCTAGGTGGAATGCGTAGGTTAATTTGTTACCCGACTTACGCATTCCTAACGACCCTATCGATATAAATCCTTAACAAAAACGCAGCTCCGTTTTATCTTCCGCAATATCCCTGATATTTCTAGATACGGGACACTGTTTCATGCGTCCTATGATGTAGTCCGTCTCATCCGAGCTTGCGCCGCCCGATACCAATTTGACATCGAACCTGACATGCAGCCTTGTTAAATCCCAGCCTTCGGTGGTGACCATGTGGATGAAGCCATTGGCGTGATCCATTAGCAGCCCTCGCTCTGCGGCATTGGTGCGAAGATAGAGATGTTGGCAGGTGAACACTGCGTAGACAAAGATGACAAAGCCGGGAGAATGTATGTTCAGATCAAAATTCTTCCATTGCTCGTCCTCTAAAACCTCTACGGCTAGATCGGTAACTGTGTTTTCAGTCCCCTGGTAACGGCTAGCCAGCCGCATTTGAAAGCTGTGTTCATTCATAGAGGTTATACCTCGTCACCCCAGGGGTTTCCTGCGTTCGTGATGCTGCAGCCTGAACTTCAGAATGAGACCCAGAATCATCATGCCACCGATCACGGATAGCAGAACCAGATTCAGCGTACCGTCCAGGACGAACAGCGTGCCCTGAAAAACCAAACTAAACCAGAAAAATGCGACCGAGATTATCCACAGCCTCTTCAGTCTACCCCGTTCCTTTTCCCAAATTTTCCGGTCAAGGGGGGTTCCGCATCCAGGGCAGACGTCATCTGTGAGTGAGGTCTGTTTTCCGCATTCAGGGCAAACGCTGGACTCTTTGGTTTCCATGTTCATTGATGCGCAGCCCACCTCCGGTGAGAGGAACTCCTCATTGGGCATACTGACAGCCATTTCATGGAACGGCAAAGTACAGAAAGTCCGCGGAGTTGTCAAACACGTGGGTCATTGGTCTAAAACCGGGATTTTTTAGCTCTCAAAGTGTGAAGTGTTTTTTATTGAGCGGCCGGAAACGGCCCAGGGTGTGTGAAAACGCAGGCTCTCTGGTAATCTCGTTCCACTCAAATTACCAGAGAGCCTGAAATGTTCACTATGAACTAA
The DNA here is from genome assembly GCA_039714615.1 of Pseudomonadota bacterium. Classification (GTDB taxonomy): domain Bacteria; phylum Pseudomonadota; class Gammaproteobacteria; order JAAEPA01; family JAAEPA01; genus JAAEPA01. The sequence goes on from JBDLIZ010000018.1 coordinate 18,623, forward strand.
GAGAACCAGGAGCGGCTTACAATGTCCTTTTCACGCCTGAAAACGGGTTCTATTGGAAGGATTAATGTTGGCATTCAATGGGTTGGCCGAATATTTACTATTTTGGCTAGCATTTCTAATGTGGCGAATCATGTAAGTTATTGATTTATAATCATTTTAAAAAGTAAAGCACTAAAAACTACGGAATCTAGTGTCACCAGCCGCCACATGAGCCGTTTCTAATATTCGACCTCACAATTATGACTCTATATGATGTGAAGCTCTGATTATGAAGTTCCGCTATCTTCTGGACACAAACATCCTCTCTGATTTGGTTCGGCATCCTCAAGGGGATGGTGGCGTGCGGATTGCACATGAGGGTGAAGAAAGCATCTGCTGTTAGCGGCGGCGTAAAAATGTACCAAAACCGGCGGTTTAAAAATGTAAGTATAAAAAAGGGTGACATCCTCAGAGAAGAAGTGCCACCCAGGTTTTCTCAGGACTCGATCTGATCTTTCATGCGATAGCTTTTCCCTTCGATGAGGACCGTTTCGGCATGATGCAGTAGCCGATCGAGCAGGGCTGAGGTCAGGGTGGCATCATTGTTGAAGATTTCCGGCCACTTTTTGAAGACCCGGTTCGAGGTTAGCACGATGGACCCCTGCTCATAGCGCTTGCTGATGATCTGGAAAAGAAGATCGGCGCCGGTTTTGTCGATCGGCAAGTAGCCGATCTCATCCAGGACAATAAGCGTCGGTTTGAGGTATTTGTTGAGTTCCTGCTTCAAGCGCCCGGCGTTCTGGGCCGCGGCCAGTGTATTGATCACATCTACGGCGGTGGCGAAGAGCACCGAGTGCCCCTTCAAGCAAGCGGCATAGCCCAGCGCGGTAGCCAGATGGGTCTTGCCCAGGCCCACCCCACCAAGCACGATTACGTTGGCCTTGTCCTCGATGAACTTCAGGCGGAACAGATTCTGCACTTGAAGCCGGTTGATCTTACGTGGCCAGGTCCACTGGAAGGACTCCAGGGTCTTGATCACCGGGAAGCGGGCCAGTCGGATACGCCGCCCAATGGCGCGTTGTTGACGATCCAGAGCCTCGCCCTCAACCAGTCCGGCCAGGTAATCCACATGCCCCCGGTGGGCCTGGGTCGCCTCCTTGGCCAGGGGCTCGAAGTGTTCGCGCATAAACGGGAGTTTCAGGTATGTCAGTTGCTTCTGTATTCTTTGCGGCGTTGCCGGTGAAGTGCTCATGGGAAGTCCTTCGTATCCGAGGGAGTGGGTTCATAAAGCGAGAGGTCGGGTTCGGGCAACTCCAGATCGAGAAGATCCTGACGGCGGGTTAGATGCAGGGCGCCGGGCTCGGGGAGCAGGCGCTGGCGGCTCTCCAGGAGATTGGCGATGTACTCGCAACTGAACGCCTGGAAGGCGAAGGCGTCCTCCATGGCGCGGGCCACCGCATCAATGCCGTAGATCTCGCTCAGGGCCACGATCTTGCGCACATGATGCCGGGGGTTGAGACGACGCTGCGCCAGTGCTTGATAATAGGCCTCGGCCTTGGAAGACAAGGCAAGGAATCGCCCGAGCAACTTCTGCTCGCGGGCATTGCGGCGTTGCGCGAGCAATGCCTTGGGGTGATCCGGATCTTCTTGGTCCTGGTGCCGGTCGTAGCAGCGTGGATGACGAGCGACGAGCTTCTCCCGATGGTAGATACAGAGCCGATCCGGATAAACCTTACAGGTCAAGGCCGTGCTGGCATACTGCGCCGGTACCGAATAACGGTTGGTATCGTAGTTTACCCGGAAGCGGCTGGAGGCACGCACGGTCAGAACCGTGCCGATATCATAGGGGTGGACAGGCCCGGGTTGCAGGCAGGATTGCTCGTGGGCGAACAGATCCACGGAACGTTTATGGGTTTCGCCATGAATGCGCACATTGGCGATGGTGTCCAGCCAGATCCGCGCCGCCGGATTCAGGGGGCTGAAATCGGAAATCTCCAGGCCGTTGAGGAGGTTTTTCTTAACATAGCCCACACCCCACACCCGATTCCACGCGTCCCTTTTCGTTTGCCTTGCGCACATTACAGGGCTTGATGGTAAAGCCGGCATGGCGGGCAAAATCCAGATAGTGCGGGTTGAACACCGGCGCCTCGCCGATCAGACGCCTGAGCACCGCCGACTTCAGGTTGTCGACCATGATTTTTTCTGGAACCCGGTTACCGAAGAACTCGAAGGCGTGCTGGTGACAGCCGAGGAACTGCTCCATCTTCTGCGAGAGGGTGAACTCCACATAGATCATGCGGCTATGGCACAGCACCATGACAAAGAACGAGAGTTTGCGGCGAGTCTCGCCCACTGCCACCGAGCCGTATAGCCCCCAATCGACTTGGGCGCACTCACCGGGGGCGAACGATAGGGTAAGAAAGGCCGGGGGACGCCGGGGGCGGATCTGGCGTACATACGCTTTGACGATGGAATAGCCGCCGTCGAAACCCTCCTCGCGCAGGCGCTGAAAGATCTGCTGAGCGCTATAGTGGTGGGATTCCAACCCTTGGCGAATCCGTGCCTTGTACGGATCGAGTTTGCTGGTGCGCGGTGTGGATTGTCTAGGATGGTAGCGAGGTTCATCGATCCAGCGCGCTACGGTGCGCCCATCCAGCCCGAGTTCCCGGGCGACCTGCTGCGCCTTCAGGCCCCGTTGTTCGTGATAATCACGAATCTTGCAGAAGGTATCGTAGTCGATCATGAGGGGTCTCCCAAGGTTTGGCGCAGTATCTCTCGCAAGGATCGAAGTCCCTGGGTCGCGCCAGGAGAGCGAGAGTGAGTGGGTGGCGACGTGGGCAACGGCGTCATTGCCGGTGGCGCGTCCAGCGCCAACACCTGATACAGAGGGGCCTCATAGGCAATCAGCCCGGCGTGGATCAAAGCCTGGCGTGCCGCCGCCAGCGGTTTCGGGGGCAAGGACAACAGCCGCCCGATCGAGGCCTCGGCGTAGTAACTCAGACCCTGGGCATCCGCCACCGTGACCAGCAACAGATACAGCGCCAACGCCGCCGTATCGCAGCGCTGGATGTGGTGCTCACGCACCAAGCGCTGATCCACCCAGCTGAACTGCCGGGGAACCCGGCGCACCCGGGAAGGGACCAACAGATGTTTTTGCATCACAAGCTCCTTCGGCGCACCTAGCGCCACAGACAATATCCTGCCCTAAATGTTGGAGCCTGCGGCCGGTTTGTGCGATGTCCTCTTGCAACGCCGTACCCGTTAAGTTGGCGATAAGTCCAATCAGAACAAGGGGGTGGGCGGCCAAGAGATCTTGTAACGCAATCTGCGCTAAAGTCGGTGTTTTTCCTTTCGATTCAGAAGCTTGCGCCAAGGAGTCTTCTTGTAACGCAATCTCGGTTGGTAGTGCGGTTCGTTTCCAGTAGCCGGGATGGGCCGCCCGCCAGGCCCGCACCCGCTGCACGTTGATCGCGCCCTGGAAGTAATTCCGGTTCTGCGCCTTGCCCAGCCAACGGCGCTGACTCGCCGCCTTGCTCGCCTGGCGGCAAGCCGGTTTCGAACAGTAGCGCTGATGCCGCAGGTTGCGGTGGTCAGGGTGGAATAAACCCTTACAATTTCGACATCTACGTCTTCTGCGCTGATTCATCGGCGTGCCCTCATCTCTATACCAATGATGGGCAACCCAATCATTCTTGCAACAAGAAAACGACCACAAATAATCGACAGGAAGAAAACTGAAGAAGAAAAAAAAGAGGATTGAAATAGATAGGACGGAAGAAAAAGAGAAGAATATTTTCTACATGTTTATTCCGCCGGTTTAGCTACAGTTTCAGACCACCGCTGACACAGGTGTCTTGGATTTCGCTGTTGATAGCAGATTCTAGAAGTTTATCTCCGCACTCAGGTTCATAATAAACCGCCCGCGTCGCTTCGCTCCGATAGTTGTTTAGGTGACTGCGGATCAGGTGTCCAGTTTGCGCCAGAACCACTGTCCAGTTTCACCGGAATACACAATATTTCTAAACCTGAATTTAAGCAGGTTTTGGCCCATTCACACAAACCCGTTAATAATAATCTGATTCGCTCTATCCTTAGGCTCGCTGCGTAAG
>JBDLIZ010000019.1:0-22093 GCA_039714615.1 Pseudomonadota bacterium
ACCTGGCAGCACCGGCCATTGAATGAAAAGGGTATGCAACAGGCGGGTAAGCTACTAGAAGGGAAGCACGATTTTACCACCTTTCGGGCCCTGGCCTGTCAATCCAAGTGTCCGGTGCGCCATGTCTATGAGGTTGCCGTCAGTCGGCGGGGAGAATATGTTTACATCGATGTTCATGCGAATGGTTTTCTGCACCATATGGTACGTAATATTGCCGGTGTGTTGATGAAGATCGGTATTGAAGAGAGACCGGTGAGCTGGATTTCGGAGTTGCTTCAAATCCGTGATCGTAGCAAAGGCGGCGTGACGGCTCCCCCGGGAGGACTCTATCTAGTGGACGTTGAATACGACCCCTGTTTCGGTTTACCGGCAGCCCCTGCCTTGCCAGTGTATCTCTGATCCCCCGGGGGGGCATCGAAGAATGTGCTATCATTTCCATATTTGGAAATTCTCAGTGCGTACGCGAGTAAAAATATGCGGTATTACCCGCATCAAAGATGCGGAACGAGCAGTGGCGTTGGGGGTTGACGCTATAGGGTTGGTCTTTTATGCCAAAAGCAACCGTGCGGTGTCATTGCCCAACGCCATGCAAATTACCCGGGCAATCGGGCCCTTCGTAACCACTGTGGGGCTATTCTTAGATGCTACGCAGCAGTATGTTAAGCAAGTCATCGACGCCGTTCCCCTTGACTTACTGCAGTTTCATGGAGACGAATGTCCAGCGGATTGTGGCGTGTATGGTAAGCCTTATATTAAGGCCGTGCCCATGGGAGCTGAAACGGACGTTGTTTTGTATGCACGAAATTACCCGGATGCCTGTGGATTTCTCCTCGACAGCCATGTTCCCGGCGGGGCAGGGGGATTGGGTACCCCGTTTGATTGGGACAAAGTCCCCGCGAATCTGGGTAGACCGCTGATCCTGGCGGGTGGATTGAATGCCCGAAATATTGCCGAAGCGATCGGTCGTATACGGCCTTATGCCGTTGATGTCAGCAGTGGGATTGAGTTTGATAAAGGCATCAAGGATGAGAAAAAGATGGCTGAGTTTATGAAAGAGGTTCGTCGTGTCGATTGTTAGAGAGACTGAGTTTTCGAAAATCGATCTCAATACTCTGCCTGATGTCACAGGGCATTTCGGACCCTATGGTGGTCGCTTCGTGGCAGAGACCTTGATGGAGCCCCTCGAGCAGCTGACCCTGGCCTATGAGCGTTTGCGCAATGACGAACAGTTTGTGGCCGAGCTGGATGCCGATCTCGCCCACTATGTCGGTAGACCCTCGCCACTGTATCACGCGCAACGCTGGAGTCAGAGGCTTGGCGGGGCCCAGGTCTTTCTCAAGCGAGAAGATCTGAATCATACTGGGGCCCACAAGATAAACAACACCGTGGGTCAGGCGTTATTGGCCAAGCGAATGGGCAAGACACGCATCATCGCCGAGACCGGTGCTGGTCAGCACGGTGTGGCGAGCGCCACGGTAGCGGCCAGATTGGGCCTGGAATGCGTCGTGTATATGGGTGCCGAAGATATCCAGCGCCAGTCGCCAAACGTCTATCGTATGCGCCTGCTTGGTGCCGAGGTCGTGCCGGTGACTTCTGGTTCTCGCACTCTTAAGGATGCACTGAATGAGGCGATGCGTGATTGGGTCACCCATGTAGATAATACCTTTTACATCATCGGTACGGTGGCCGGTCCACACCCTTATCCGGTATTGGTGCGCGATTTTCAGACCATCATCGGTCGTGAAGCTCGCTGGCAAATCCTGGAACAGACAGACAATCTACCCGATGTGCTGATTGCCTGTGTCGGTGGCGGCTCAAATGCCATGGGGCTATTTTACCCCTTTCTCAAGGATGACCGGGTACGGATGTATGGTGTCGAGGCGGCTGGGTACGGCCTGGATACAGGCCGGCATGCGGCGCCACTGTGTGCCGGTGAACGCGGTGTTCTGCATGGTAATCGAACCTATCTTATGGAGGACCGCGATGGGCAGATTCTCGAGACGCATTCCATTTCCGCCGGCTTGGATTATCCGGGGGTGGGTCCCGAACACGCGTGGCTTAAGGATTCCGGTAGGGTGCAGTATGTCGCCGTGACAGATCAGCAAGCGCTGGCAAGCTTTCATGATCTGACCCGGGTCGAGGGGATCATACCGGCGCTCGAGAGTAGTCATGCCTTGGCCTATGCCAGCATCCTGGCGCCTGATCTTGCCAAGGATCAGAGTATCATCGTCAATCTCTCCGGTCGTGGAGACAAAGACATCAATACCGTTGCCAAGCTGGAGGGAATCGAACTTTGAGCCGCATTGCTGCGCGTTTTAACAACTTAAGGGGAGATAATCGTACCGCGCTCATCCCTTATATCACTGCCGGTGATCCTTCACCTGAATTCAGTGTGCCTTTGATGCATGCCATGGTCGAGGCCGGTGCGGACATCATCGAGTTGGGGGTCCCGTTTTCGGATCCCATGGCCGATGGCCCAGTCATCCAGGCCGCCTGTGAGCGGGCCCTTGAACAACATGTCAGTTTGAGACGGGTGCTGGGATTGGTTGGCTCCTTTCGTGAGCGTGATCATGATACACCAGTGGTGCTGATGGGCTATCTCAATCCAGTAGAGGTGATGGGTTATGCTGAATTTGCTCAAGCCGCTGCTGGTGCGGGTGTGGATGGTGTATTGACCGTAGACCTGCCGCCAGAAGAGGCCGGCGGGCTGCTGAGGGAGTTGGCAAGGGTAGATATCGACCCGGTATTTCTGATTGCACCCACCAGCAATCCTACCCGTATGAAGTCAATCTGTGAAGCTTCCAGCGGATTCGTATACTATGTAGCCCTAAAAGGAGTCACGGGTGCCAGTACGCTGGATGTGTCTTCGGTGCAGCGCAAGCTCGTCGAGATTCGCAACTATGCTGATGTTCCCATCGGTGTGGGCTTTGGGATAAAGGATGCCACCAGTGCAGCCCAAATCGGTCAGATCGCCGATGCCGTGGTGGTGGGAAGTGCGCTGGTGAAGTGCATCGAGGCCAATGTGGATCAACCAGAGGCGATCAAAGAGGCAATAATCTCATTATTGCGTTCAATGCGTAGCGCATTGGATGCGCAACTCGGTAGTGGAGAAATTCGGGATCTGAGTATATCCCCATGGTGAATGCGTTTTCAGAACACATAGTACGCCGCTATGTAACAAATTCCACCAAGTTTCCATCCCCGAAAGTTTATCCGTCATGGGTATAACAACATGAGTTGGTTTGAAAAATTGATGCCTTCTCGCATTCGCACCGAGGGTAGCTCGAAACGTACCGTGCCAGAAGGGTTATGGGTTAAATGTAATACTTGTAATGCCATTCTTTACCGTGCTGAACTGGAACGCAATTTAGAAGTTTGCACGAAGTGTGGACATCACATGCGTATTGGGGCGCGTAAACGTTTAGAGACATTCTTGGACAAGGAACCCCGGGAAGAAATTGGAGTGGATCTGGAACCGCAGGATATCCTTAAATTCAAGGACAGCAAACGGTACAAAGATCGCTTGAGCGCAGCGCAAAAACAAACCAGCGAGAAGGATGCCCTGGTGGTCATGCAGGGGCAGGTAAAAGGTGTTCCCATAGTGGCTACGGCCTTTGAATTCAGCTTCATGGGGGGATCCATGGGTTCGGTCGTGGGCGAGCGGTTCGTGCGTGCTGTCAGCGCCTGTCTGGAACAGCATTTACCCCTGATATGCTTCTCGGCAAGCGGCGGTGCGCGCATGCAGGAGGCATTGATTTCATTGATGCAGATGGCCAAGACCAGTGCCGCATTAGCTGGTCTTGCTCGTCAGGGTATCCCTTATATCTCAGTGCTCACCGATCCTACCATGGGGGGGGTGTCAGCGAGTTTTGCCATGTTGGGAGATATACATATTGCCGAACCCTATGCGCTGATCGGGTTCGCGGGACCCCGCGTTATAGAACAGACCGTTCGAGAAACCTTGCCTGAGGGATTTCAGCGCAGCGAATTTCTAGTCGAGCACGGCGCGATCGACATGATCGTGGATCGTCGTGACATGCGTGATCGAATCGCTGAATTGTTAACAATGCTGACCTATCAAGGGACAGTGCCTCCGACGGAGGATTCATCAACTTCCGTGCAGAATCCCTAAGAAGCCGATTAATGTCGCCTTAAGCGAGTATGTTACGAGTAGAAAATCGGTGATCATCCCAGCAGGGCAATTCATGAAGGGCAGGGTGGCGGTTCAACCCATAGATACCCATGACGAATGACCTTTTCGATTACCTAGCACGCCGCCTTGCTCTACGACACTACAACGCACTCTGCATTCCTGAAAATCTATCCGTCATGGGTATAGCGCTGGATTATTTTGAAGCCAAAGTCTCTCAAAGAGTGGCTAATATACCAGGAGGCCTTGCACGATAGTCCGATTGAACTCGGTCTGGATCGTGTAGGGAGGGTTGCGGATCGGCTAGGGTTAAACAAACACGACGCCCAGGTGATTACCGTGGCCGGAACCAACGGGAAAGGATCCTGTGTGGCGATGCTGAGCTCGATACTCGTTGAGGCCGGCTACCGGGTGGGTAGCTATACCTCACCCCACCTCTTGTATTACAACGAACGCATCCGCATTAATCACCAAGCGGTAACAGATGAGGTGTTGTGTCAGGCGTTTGAATGTGTCGATGAGGCCCGTTTCAATACCACTCTGAGCTATTTCGAGTTTGGTACACTCGCGGCATTGCATGTGTTTGATCGTGCCGATATCGATGTGATGATACTCGAGGTGGGGCTTGGTGGAAGGTTGGATGCCGTCAATATTAGAGACCCCGATATAGCCATTATTACCAGTATTGGGATCGATCATACGGATTGGCTGGGTACCGATAGAGAAGCTATTGGGTTTGAAAAGGCAGGTATCATGCGTCCAGGTCGCCCGGTGATCTGCGGCGATCTGGATCCACCCAAGAGTATCTCGCTGCACGCGAAAGCGTTACATGCAATACTGTATAACATTGGTGAGGCGTTTCGGTTCGATCGTGAAGCCTCTAGCTGGAATTGGTATGGACCGAAAATCTTTCGGTATAGACTGCCTGCCCCCGGGTTGATGGGCAAGGTCCAAATTCAGAATGCAGCCACCGTGCTAATGGCCTTATCACTACTGGAAGTACGCCTACCCATTGATCCGCGAGCGATTGGCTTGGGTCTTGAAAAGGCCGCCTTGCCTGGGCGATATCAACGCGTTGACACAGCAGTGGAAACCTTTCTTGACATCGCTCATAATCCTGCGGCGTCGGCAGTTTTGGCGCAGAATCTACGGGCTCAGCCGTTCCAGGGCCACACACACGCCGTATTCGCTGTTTTATCAGATAAGGATGTCGACGGTATTGTTAAAGCGATGCAAGAATGTGTAGATTTCTGGTACCTGACAGAAGTCGATTCAATTCGAGCATTGTCGGTCAAAAAATTGCGCAATATCGTTCGTCGACGTGTGCCTGAATCAAAGATTCATCCATTCTCGGATGCGGTTCGAGCTTACCGCGAAGCCTCTCGCGAGGCGAATTTACAGGACAGAATCATCGTTTTTGGATCAGCCCAAATCGTCGCTTCAGTGTTGCGATGGTTCGGCTCCTAGGGCCTAGAAGTGATCCTGCCTGTGGTGTATAACATATTGATCAATTGAAGATGATTTTAGGGTTGTCGGAGGAGTGGCACAGAGAGGTGCCGCCGTTAACGGACCTAAGGATGAAATCTTAATTGTGATATCTGAGGGAACAAATATTGCTATACGGCTCAAGAGCCTGTGCTATGTGAGTGTGATCATTTGCAGGATCTAGGTATAATCTTAATTAGCGATTGATTAATATCCTAATTCTTTATAAATTACGTGGAAATGTCTCTTAAACAACGGCTTATTGGTGCTTCCGTACTTATTGCCCTTGCCGTGATCTTCGTGCCCATGTTTTTGGATGGGGCAGGTCACCGCGAACGGGTTGCCATGGAAATGGATATTCCTCCTGAACCCGATTTTAAGTTTGAGGAAAAACTGCCTTCCTTGTCGGAAATGGGTTCTGAAAGACTCGGAGTACCCGAACGCCAACCCGCCTTCGCATTGCAGCCTAGGTCGCAACCTCAGTCTGAACCGCAATCCAGTAGTTTAGACAGCGTTTTACCTCCCTCAAAACCTGCTTTGCTTGATAAGCCGGTATCTAAGGTTAGGGAGGATGTCCCACCGCCCCCACCAAAAGTAAAACCAAGGCCTGTAGTCAAGTCCGATACCAGGGGGTGGGTTGTGCAGGTCGGGAGTTTTAGGCAGAAAAGCAATGCGGTTGCCTTGCGAGATAAGCTGAAAGCGGCTGGCTATTCGGTGTTTGAGGAGCGGGCGGACAGCAGTAGTGCTCCTATCTTTCGGGTAAAGGTGGGTCCGGAACGAAAACGTGATCGCGCCATGGCTCTGAAGACGAAATTGCTTGCCAAGCAAAGGCTCAAAGGTATCGTAGTTAGTCATCCGTAAACGGAAAACAGCACACTCCTTGCCCCGTGCATTCCCATGGATGACAGGTTTATCTTAACGTCAATCAAAAAAAGAATAATTATTACCTGAATCACTTGCAGGAGCTAGGCGTCTGTCGGACTTAGGTGACCGTAGCGAGGGAAAGAGGGTTTGAGGCAGATTTTTCGATCCTTTGAGGCGAATAGCCGTAGCGTGTAACGAAAAGGATCGGGAAATCTGTCTAAATCCGGCTTTTCCGCAGTAGATCAGTCCTAAGTCCGATAGGTTCCTAGGAGGCTGTCCGAGAATGGCGACCGTAGCGAGGGCAAGGCTGGCTGAGCCAGATTTTTCGTTCATTTGAGGCGAATATTGGCCATATTTAACGAAAATGAACGGGAAATCCGGCCAGCCAGACTTGTCCGCAGTAGGTTGGCTCATTCTCGGACAGCCTCCTAGGTATTACCTGCAGCCTCGTAAACGACCTTTGGTTTCCTCACAGCCCTGCCTGAGCGATGAATAGAAGTTGTCACACTAACGATTACCCCTATGACTTGGATCGATCTTGGTATTATTTTGATTATCACGATATCGGCCTTAATTAGCCTATATCGAGGTTTCGTCAAAGAATTTATATCCTTGGCAGCATGGGTGATGGCGGTGTGGGTGGCGATAAACTATGCGGATCAATTGGCCTTGTATTTACCCGAGGCATTGGATGGTACCGAGCTGAAGTTCGGGGGTATGAATCTTGCCTTAGATAATCTTAGAATAGGCCTATCGTTCATCGCGCTGATCGTCGTGACCCTTATCGCTGGCGCCATCGTCAACGGGGTGATCGGGGTATTGATCAACCATGCTAGTTTAAGCATCACCGATCGGTTAATGGGGTTGATATTCGGCGCTGCAAAGGGTGCTGTTATCGTTGTTTTAATCGTTATGGTCGCCGGCCTGACGCAGTTTCCTAAGACTCCCTGGTGGGGCGAGTCTAAGTTCATTCATCCTTTTCAGGAAATAGCGATGCAAGCCATAACATTCCTACCCGGTCGGATCGCTAAGAATTTTTCATTTGAGTAGTACCTAGATCACTTGCAGGATCTAGATGACACTCAAAACGCACAACAATCGTTGGTGCTAATATCATTTTGGGAGTTGTTGCATGTGTGGCATCATAGGTATTGTCGGCCGCAGACCGGTTAATCAAGCCTTGTACAACGGCTTGACTGTTCTGCAACATCGCGGACAAGATGCAGCGGGTATTGTGACCCATGACCGAGGGCGGTTGTGTCTGCGCAAGGCCAAAGGGCTGGTTCGTGATGTTTTCCACACCCGTCACATGCAACGATTGAAAGGGAATATGGGTATAGGCCATGTTCGCTATCCCACTGCAGGAAGTTCAGCCTCTGCGGAGTCCCAACCCTTTTATGTCAATTCTCCATTTGGTATCACTTTGGGGCATAACGGTAATCTGACCAATGCCATTGAGCTAAAAAAAGAGCTTTTTCTTGCGGATCGCAGGCACATCAATACCGATTCGGATTCTGAAATCCTGCTCAATGTGTTTGCGCAAGAGCTGCATAGGCAGGAGAAGCTTAGGCTTGAACCAAGTGATATCTTTGCCGCGGTGGCAGGGGTCCATCGTCGTTGCCGAGGGGCCTATGCGGTGGTTGCGATGATCGCCGGTTATGGGATATTGGCATTTCGGGATCCCTATGGCATCAGGCCGGTGGTGTATGGGGGGCGAGAGACCAAAAAGGGGGTAGAATATATGGTCGCCTCCGAGAGTGTGGCACTGGATGTTCTGGGGTTCACCCTGATCAGGGATCTAGAACCTGGCGAAGCCGTATTTATCGATGTCAACGACAAATTGCATACTCTGCAATGCGCTGAGCATCCGGTATTCTCTCCCTGTATATTCGAGTATGTTTATTTTTCCCGACCCGATTCTATTATCGACGATGTCTCGGTACACAAGGCCCGAATGCGGATGGGCCAAAAACTTGGCAAGAAGCTGCTACGAGAGTGGCCAGATCATGACATCGATGTGGTAATTCCCATTCCGGATACCAGTCGCACGGCCGCTCAGGAGATGGCCTTCAAGCTGAATGTCAAGTTCAGAGAAGGGTTCATCAAAAATCGCTACATTGGTCGAACATTTATCATGCCCGGACAAAAGCAACGTAAAAAATCCGTACGCCAGAAATTGAACCCCATTGGACTTGAGTTTAAGAATAAGAACGTGATGCTGGTAGACGATTCCATCGTGCGTGGTACGACCTCCAAAAAGATCGTGCAAATGGCCCGAGATGCAGGGGCGCGCAAGGTCTACTTGGCTTCCGCCTCGCCTCCCATCCGCTATCCGAATGTCTATGGCATCGATATGCCTGTGGCACATGAATTGATTGCCCATAGGCGCAGTGAACAAGAGGTATGTAAGGCCATTGGAGCCGATCGGCTGATCTATGAAGACCTGGAGGACCTGATAGAATCGGTGAGGGCGGGCAACCCAAAGCTACAAGGCTTTGATTGCTCCGTTTTCACTGGTGAATATGTTACGAGTGTTTCGCAAGATTATCTGAAGCTGCTAGAGCAGGAACGCAATGACAGCTCTAAATCCAAACGGGAAAGCGAATCCACGGGGATCGATCTATACAATAATGCGTAGGCATGGATTGCCATTATTTATCCTGGTGCTATTGTCTTACACTTGTAAAGCGGATTACATGACTAGCCCCATCGTTGCAAAGGATGATCCCTGGAGAGTATTAGTAAAGTCACTCAGCTACTGGCCCTCGGTAAATGAGCAGCCATATGTCGCGCTAATTAGTATTGCCGAGCAACGCCTTTATCTCTACGTAAGTGGCCGTCGCAAAAAGGAATATCTAGTCTCTACCTCACGATTTGGTGTCGGTAATAGAGACGGCAGTTATAAAACACCTTTGGGCCTGCATCGGGTGGTAGAAAAGATCGGGGCAAACGCTCCGCTAGGTACGATCTTCAAGGCCCGCAGACCCACGCCAAGGATTGCACGAATCTACAAGACCAGGATTACCCTGCCGTATGATCTCGTCACTACCCGTATCTTGCGCCTCGAGGGTTTGGAACCCGGCATCAATAAGGGCTTGGGCATCGATACTTATCATCGTTACATCTATATCCATGGAACACACGAGGAGGGGATGATTGGACAGCCGGCCTCCATAGGTTGTGTGCGAATGAGGAATGACGATGTCATCAAGCTGTTTGATACCCTGCCGGAAAACGCCTTGGTACTGATTGTCGCGGGTTACCCCGGAGACAAATGGGCCTCGGCTCATTAGGAGTCCGCCGAATTTGGGGCTGATCTACTGTGGAAAACCCAGATCTTTTTCGTAAACATGGTTAATGCTATTCGCCTCAAATCGTCTTTGCCTTCCTGCGATGGCCTAATTCCAACAGCTTTCTAGGCGAAGGGCACGACAATGAATTTTGTTTGACAATAGGTCATTGCTGACCTAATGTTGTTTCAAGCGCCAATTTGAATCTCAGCTTGCGGGCGCAGAAAAAATACAGCTAAAGCGAGGAAATGGCCCCGTTTTAGCTCATGCTATCGGGGTTTTTTTGTCTGTGGACCACGCTGAGATCGTGTTTAATCCGTAACCTTCATCGGGTTAATCATCGGTTCTTCCCTAATACCTAGATCCTTGCAGGATCTAGGTATTAGGCCAAAGAAACAATCAAGGTATATGCAGCGAGGACGGCGGAATGGCTATAGACAACGAACACGAACATTACGGTTTTAACACCCTTGCGGTGAGAGCGGGGCAACGCAGGACGGAGGAAGGCGAACAGTCCGAACCGATATTTCCCACCTCCAGTTATGTCTTTGCATCAGCGGCAGAGGCCGCCGCCCGTTTTGCGGGTGAAATTCCCGGCAACATCTATTCTCGTTTTACCAATCCTACGGTACGTACCTTCCAGGATCGCCTGGCGGCGTTGGAAGGAGGGGAGGCCTGTGTGGCGACATCCTCGGGGATGTCTGCGATTCTAGCAACCTGCATGGCCTTATTGAGCAGTGGTGATCGCATCTTATCCTCCAGCAGTATTTTCGGTTCTACGACCATGTTGTTCAACAATTATTTGTCACGATTCGGCGTTGACGTTACTTATGTCTCTACGCCTGATCTGGACCGCTGGCGTGAGGCAATGCGGATTCGGCCGAAGTTACTGTTCGTTGAAACCCCATCGAATCCGTTGACTGAGCTGTTCGATATACGGGCCCTTGCCACATTGGCCGAGGAGTACGATAGTCTGCTGGTGGTCGATAATTGTTTTTGTACTCCCGCCCTGCAAAGGCCTTTGGAGCTTGGCGCCCATATCGTGATTCATTCGGCCACCAAGTATATTGACGGTCAAGGCCGTTGTATTGGGGGGGCCGTGGTGGGCAATGCCGAGCAGGTGGGCACCGAAGTCTTCGGCTTTCTACGCACTGCGGGCCCGACCATGAGCCCCTTTAATGCCTGGGTATTTAGCAAGGGGCTGGAGACCTTGGATCTGCGCATGCGGGCGCATTCGGAAAATGCCTACCTGCTGGCAGATTGGCTAGAGAGCCAATCCCATGTCAAACGGGTCTATTATCCTGGGTTGAGTTCTCACCCACAGCATGAGCTCGCATCGCAGCAGCAAACCGGTTTCGGTGGGATCCTGTCATTCGAGGTCGAAGGTGGACGGGCAGCGGCCTGGCGACTGATCGATGCCACCCGGCTGTTGTCCATCACCGCCAATCTCGGTGATACCAAGACCACGATCACCCATCCCGCGAGTACTACCCATGGCAGACTGACGCCGGAACAGCGAGCCATGGCCGGTATTAATGAAAATCTGGTGCGCATAGCGGTGGGTCTAGAGGCCCTCGACGATATCAAGTCCGATCTGCGGCGAGGGTTACACAAACTCGATTGAGGCAGGGCAAATCATGTCAGTTGCCAAGCAGCGTAAAGACCTGCTGAAAATCTATCGGACGGCCATCGCCAGGGTGTCTGGGTTCACCACCGTAAAAACGCATCTTACCCATCACCCTCTAATCGGCTGCTATCACCTGGTTGCGATCGGTAAGGCGGCCTGCGCTATGGCGCGCGGCGCCTTGGCGGCCATGGATGAAAGAGTCACCCGTGGTCTGATCATTACCAAACAGGGTCATCTGGAGGCGGGTTTGCATTCGTTTTCCAATTTGACCTGTTTGCAGGCAGATCACCCCATACTGGGAGCAGGCAGTTTGCGCGCCGGTTCTGCGCTGATCGATTTTTTGCTTGAATCATCGCCTTCGACGCGATTTCTGTTTCTAATCTCAGGAGGGGCATCCAGTCTGGTGGAGGTGTTACCCGAGGGGATGGGTCTTGATCGCTTGCAAAGCTTAAACGACGAGTTGTTGTCCAGTGGCTTGAACATCACGGAAGTGAACAGGATTCGCAAGCTTGTATCCAGGATAAAAGGGGGGCGGTTGCTCGATTATCTTGCCGGGCGTGAGGTGAAGGCGCTGATGATATCCGATGTCCCTGAAAACAATCCGGCAGTAATAGGTTCAGGAATGCTGGTATCAGACTCGGATGAGCCCTGCTTAGCCCAGTTTCCCGAGCCCATAAGGAAACTGCTCAATGGGGTCGATTTATCGCCCACAACGCAAAGGTATCTTTCCCCGCTGATATCTACATCGATCATTGCTACCCTTGAAGATGCCAAACAGGCCGCGGCCGGCAAGGCGCTGGCATTGGGATACCCGGTGAAGGTCCATGCCGAGTTTCTCGATGGGGATGCCGTTGAGGCCGCCGCTCAGCTGGCCTTGCAACTGCATCGAGCCGTGCCTGGGATTCACATCTGGGGCGGTGAGACGACCGTTACCTTGCCGGTAAAGCCTGGGCGGGGCGGGCGTAATCAGCATCTCTCGCTTGCGCTTGCGCTGGCGATGTCGCTGGGAAAAAGATCGGACACTACTGTACTTGCCGCAGGTACGGATGGCACGGATGGCCCCACGGAGGATGCCGGTGGATTGATAGATGGAGGGACCATTGAGCGCGGGCAAGCCGGGGGGTTGCATGCTGAAGAATGTCTGGCTGCCGCGGATGCGGGTCGTTTCCTGCAGGCGAGTAGCGATTTAGTGACTACCGGACCCACGGGTACCAATGTCATGGACCTGGTGATTGCTCTTAAGCAGGAATCCGATCAGTGATAGAGCGCAGCGTCCTACAGATCTCTTATTACCCGTTCGAGACAGATCCACCTATCCCTCTTGAACTCGGAGCAAAAAAAACCACAGACGCCTCAGCGCCCCGAATTTTCGGTGCCATGGCGCAGCACATCGTATTGTCGGTAAATGGCATGGAATGTCATAATGTTAAGGCCGTGCCGACATTGCTGCCGCAGGTGAACGGTGCGCTGCGTGAATATCTGTAGACCCTTGGCAGGCATGCAGCTCAAAAGCCTGAAAAGTACACCACCGAAACTGCAAACGCCCTGTATGCTGGCTAACTGAGTTTTCAGGTGTGCAGAGTGCGTCAAGATTGTTAACGTAATGATATATAAAGAATAATATGTTAAAGTCAACCTTTTGTCACCTAAAAGGCGTAGGTGAAAAGACTGAAAGAGGGTTGTGGCAAAAAGGTATTACTACTTGGGACAAGTATAGATGCCTTGTAGGTGAACAGCTCTCGATTATTGATAATGCTAAATCTGACCACGTCTTGTTGGATAGCCTCCGCGCGCTTGAATCTGGTGATGCCGGATATTTTTCTGAACGCCTCTCCCCAGGGGATTATTATCGAATTGCACTGACCTATCCCAAAGAAACCATTTTCCTTGATATAGAGACTACGGGATTAAGCCTCTTCTACGATCAGCTCACAATGGTGGGATGGTCTATGGGGCAGGAGTTTAATGTCTATGTATATGGTCAGGACGATATGCCTCTTCGCGCTGCCCTTAAGACGGCTAAGGTTATTGTTACCTTTAATGGGACAATATTTGACTTGAAGTTCCTACATAAGACCTTTAAAGATCTTTGTGTGCCACTCGTTCATCTCGATCTCCGCTATTTTTCCAAGAGAGTAGGGTTCTCTGGAGGCCAAAAAAAAATAGAGCAGCAGATTGGTTTTAAGCGGACTGAAAAATTAGAGGGTATGCTTGGTGAAAGCGCTCCTGTTTTATGGCACCAATATAGAAGAGGTGATAATAAAGCCTTAAAGAAACTGATAGAGTACAACCACGCTGATGTGGAAGGTATGAAAGCCATATTGGATGAGTCGATTAAAAAGTACTACACACAGAAAAAAGTGCCACTAAATATTAGAGTAAAAGGTAAATTTTCTAATAAGAAAAGCAAAATAAAATGGGCAAGAAATAAACCATCTGATAATGATTCAGACAAAATCTTTATTGAAGGATTTAACGGATCAGTAAAACCATTAATTACATATAGTGACCTAAATAGTATTTTTCCATTAGACAGGATATGTGTTATTGGTATTGACCTGGTCTCAAGTGAAGAAAGAGAAACGGGCTGTTGTGTATTAAAAGGCAATATTGCTGAAACATCTAGGCTAAAGACCGATGATGAACTGATTCAGTTAGCTATAGATAGAGGCGTTAATCTTGTTTCCATTGATTCTCCGTTATCAATTCCAAAAGGTAGGACCAGCTATTTTGATGACGATCCACACCGGCATGAATTTGGAATTACGCGCCTATGTGAGCGCATTCTGAAAAAACGGGGCATCAATAGTTATCCCTGCCTGATACCGAGTATGCAGAAGTTGACTCAGAGAGGAATGGAGTTAACAAAAAAGTTCCGGAAATTAGGTATACCTGTTATTGAAAGTTATCCTGGTGCCGCACAAGATATTATGTCCATACCTAGAAAGCAGGCGGGGCTTCAATATTTAACTGAGGGAATAGCTGAGTTTGGTATTGAAGGCGAATTTATAAAGATGCAGGTAAGTCATGATGAGTTAGATGCTGTTACATCTGCGATTGTGGGACATTTTTATTGGACAGGGATGTATGAACGTCTCGGTGATGAAGAAGAAGATTATCTAATTATTCCAGATCTGAATGCAAATACCAGTAAATGGTTGCAGCGAAGGGTGGTTGGGTTAAGTGGAGAAATCGAAGCATGGAAAACTAAGATTGTAAATTATTTTAAAACTAAAGGTTATGGTGATACCGGTTACAGTAAAGTTCTTGAGTCTATGTTGGTGGCAGAAGGTAAAAATGTAAACGGTAGTAGCCTGCAGGAGATATGTACATGCGTCAACGCAGAAAAGGGTCAACGTTGGCTGGGGTATAAAGTTGCAGAATCAATTGAGGGTGAAATGCTTGCCGTCATTAACGGTGTCAGGTTTTTAGAAGATATGAGCTTTCTAACCGAATTTTTCGGACCAGCTTATATTCATATACATGTCAAGAGAAAGAAAGATTTTCATTCCGATAGAGTAAGCAATGGAAGCGATGGAAACATATTGCTCGAAGAGACCGTAAAGAGTAAAACAAGGAGTGAGATAGCACTTTTAGAGAAAGTTGCAGATGTAGTGATCGAGGACAATGGGTCTATGGAAATGCTGTATGAAAAACTCGACAATATTGTTGGGGAGAATTAGGTGCCAGTTACTGTTGTTGTAGGAGGCCAATATGGGTCAGAGGGGAAAGGCAAGGTCGCTGCATTATTTGCTAAGAAATTAGGTGCTGAGGCTGTTATACGGTGCGGAGGCTCAAATTCTGGTCATACGGTTTATGATGATTCTGGCAGAAAGTTTATATTTAGACAGTTGCCGACAGCATGTCTCCAGACTGCTGTAGTCAATATCTTGGTTGCAGGTTCTTATATCGATGTAGACGTTCTATTATCAGAAATAGCTCTAGTTGATGTCGAAACTGAAAGGCTATGTATTGACCCCTATGCTGTAATCATCACAAATGATCATAAACAGGAAGAGTCCGATAGTGGACTTAATATCAGATTAGGTTCGACTGGTAGTGGCACTGGCGCGGCGGTAAAACAAAGATTGCTACGTTCGAAAGATATAATATTTGCAAAAAACGTTCCTGATTTGGCTCCATTTATTAGAGATTCTAAAGAACTAATAAATGAACTTTTACTAACAAATAAACGAATAATTATAGAAGGAACGCAGGGATATGGGCTTTCAGTGTTACACTCAAGAGAATATCCTTACGTTACTACCCGAGATACAACAGCTGCGGGTTTTATATCAGAGGCGGGAATTAGTCCGCTGTATGTAGATGATATCGTGCTTGTAATTAGGGCATTCCCAATAAGAGTTTCGGGTAATTCAGGCCCTTTACTACGAGAATTAACTTGGGAGGAACTTACTATTGAGTCGGGGAAGGAAATTACCGCCGAGCTAACCAGCGTTACTAACCGACAACGGCGTATTGCTCATTTTGATGAGAAAATTGTAATAAATGCAATTAATGCCAATGTGCCTACGACGCTAGTTATAAATCATGTCGACTACATCCGAGATTCGCTAAGGGATGAATTTATAAATGATATTGAATCAAAAATCAAGAGGCAAATTGATTGGATTGGAGATAATCCATTTTCTATGAAAAGACGAAATCAGAATGCGTATTCCGTTGTCGGAGTGTAGTAAAGAAAATATTATGTCGAATCATAACGAAGCGGAAATAAACTACCAGAAGTATAAGGATATAGATCCGTTTCCGGATATCGAAGCTGCATTACTAAATTCTGGTGATATAGAGGACTATGTAGAAACAACAGGGATGATAGATCCTTTCTATGAGAAAAACCTTAAGTCGGGATCGTATGAAGCAGGGATTAAAGGGATCTGCAAAAAGTGGGATGAACATAGTAAAGAAATAGTAACCAAACTAGAAAAAGAGAATGATACATTCGAGTTAGGACCTAATTCCATCGCTTTTTTAGAGGTGGAGCCAACATTTAGGCTACCAGCCTATATAGCGTTAAGGTTTAATCTTAAAATAACAAACGTATATCGTGGTTTGTTGTTGGGGACAGGGCCGTTAATAGACCCAGGATATGAAGGCAAGATTTATATACCGCTTCATAATCTAACCTCAAATACTTACATATTTGAGTATGGCGAGGGGCTAATATGGATTGAATTTACAAAGATTAGTAAGATTCTTTCCGCCCCAGAGTACAAAGGCACGAGAATACCCAGAAAAGGAACCTACAAACCCTTTCCTGAAAGCAAGAAAGGGAAAAGCTTGGATTACTTCCTTAATAAAGCGAGTAAAGGTAGCAGCATCGCCAGTTCAATTCCACCTGAAGTGAAGAAAGCTGCAGATTCCGCAGCCAAAGCAGAAAATAGCGCAGAAAAAGCAAAGTCAAGGATTAATCTAATTGGCTGGGGTGGTGCGATTCTTGTGATAATTGCTGTGGTCGCATTGGCTTTACCGGCTTGGCAACTGCAATATACATATATCGATGATTTAAATGATCTTCGAAAAGAAATCACTGAACAAGATAAGCTCATACGAAGTAAAACAAAGTTAGTTAGTGAACTAGATCATGCTACGAATACTTTACTGAATAAAGTCGAAGAACAGAATAAGCTAATAGTTCAATTGCAAAATATTGTTACAGAATTAAACACTATTGTTAAACATAATGATGATACCCATCAATAAGACAACATTGAGGATATTCCGAAAAGTACAACAAAGCGAGTTAATTAGTACAGCAGTTGAGGCCGCTTCCGTCTTATAAGGCGAATAACTTGAGAATCGAAATCATCGGCAACATCGCCTCTGGGAAAACCACTCTCGCCAATGTATTAAGTAATAAATGCCATAGCATCTATGAAAACTTTCAAGAGAACCCCTTCTGGGAAAGCTTCTATCAAGCACCGGATGTCTATAGTTTCGAAACGGAAATCACCTTTACGCTCCAGCACTATCACCAGATAAAAAGAGAGCTAGCAAAAAAAATTCGTTTTGTGTGTGATTTTTCCTTAACCCTCGATCGCATCTACGCAGATATTACTTTAACTGGTAGGCGGAAAGAGATCTATAAGCAAGTCTTGACAGAGTTGGAACTTGAGGTTGGCTATCCAGATACTCTTGTTTATCTGGATTGTCCGGAAGAGCTATTACTGGAAAGAATACGGCTAAGAGGGCGGGATACAGAACAATCTATTTCTATTGATTATCTAAAAGCGCTATCTGCCGGTATTTACCACAGTGTTCAGGAGGTAGAGTCAACTAAGGTTATCAGGATTGACAGCGCAACTCTGGATTTTGCTCATAGGATCGAAGATCAGGCGACAGTAAAAAATACGATTCTGCTGGAGTTCTGATCTACCTCTAGAGTTCCCGCCTCTTCAGTTTGATCAATCAGCGTATTTAGCTGCGTACTCCGATGCAATCGCCGTCTGCCTCGTGGTTGATGGGGTTTATCGAACTACCGGGTTCATGCCGCCACAACGCGGGAACTACCCAACCGCTATATTTTCGATACAAGGCCTGTGCCTGAAGTGGTCTTATCGCATTGCAGTACGAGCTAGCAAATGACATTAGTATCAACAGCGATCATTTGCGTCCTTTCCTGTATGGCTGCATGCAGCCACTCGTCGTCCGGTAGGACTGACTGGCTTGCCTTATCGCCCGTCTTCGGCGTTGCGATAACCGTTACATAGCTAGGTTATGCGCCTGTTGTCGCGCCTTGAATACAAACGATCATTCAGCGCCAGATGGGTAAGTTATTTCATCCGCATTCCTTAGCAACTTATTAACTAGCCGATTGGAGACTTGCCAGGCAAATCAGGACGTCTCTCTTTTCGCTTCTTGATTACCACCAATATTCAGCCATAGTTACGCAACTCAATGAAAAACATAGGCTTAATATAGTGTTGTGCAAATCTTGTCCGGCAAAACCAGCGTGTTTATTGTGGGAATGTCTTCGCGGATTAAGCACTTACAACGGCGTATGTAAGTATGGCTGAAGTTCAGTGGTAATCAAGTTTCGCTTTGCATAACCTTTCTCTGCTCGATCCAAACGCCTTCAGTCATCACTTAAGTCCATGCGCCTTTATCACGTTTGGCTAATTGAACATATTCGTTAATATGTGAAATAGTATAATCACGCATATTTAGATTCTGTTCATAATAATGTCTGTACCATTCAGCGGTCATTGCAACGGTTTCTTCAAAAGATAATACAGGTTCCCACCCTAAACGTTGTTTGGCCTTCTCGCAGGAAAGCTGTAAAAGATTTGCTTCTTTCTTACTCCCTTCATGCGGCTGGTGTTGCCAAATGCCTTCGCCCCACTTGTTGATAAAAAGTTCTACCAATTCCTGGACGGATTGAATAACGTCTTCCTTGGGTCCAAAATTAAACGACTCACCTACAACCCCCTTACTGCCCTTTAATAATGAGGCTCCTAGCCATAAATATCCGCTCAAAGGTTCTAGGACATGCTGCCAGGGACGGGTTGCTTCTGGTTTACGAAGAACGATATTTTCCTCTTCGCTAAGAGCCCGAACGCAATCTGGCACGATACGATCCCTTGCCCAATCACCTCCGCCAATCACATTACCGGCACGAGTTGCTGCGATCGGTGCTAAATTCTTGTCTTTAAAAAACGATCTGTAATAGGCGCTAAAGGCAATTTCCGCACAAGCTTTAGATGCGCTATATGGATCTGCTCCGCCTAAACGATCCTCCTCTTTATATCCTTGATCCCAACCAACATTCTCATAACATTTATCGCTGGTAATCATAACCGCGGCCTGCACTGTTGTTGATGCGCGAATGCATTCCAAAACATTCACCGTTCCCCCCAGATTTGTATCGAAGGTTAATTTTGGATCTTCATAAGAGTCGCGCACAATAGGTTGGGCTGCTAAATGAAAGACAATATCAGGTTGAACTCGATCAAACATGCCTTGGAGCTGATCGAAATTACGTACATCCCCTTCAATATCTTCCATTAAATCTCCCAATTGCAGCACATCGAAATTGCACGGTTCACTTGGGCGATATTTAGAAAAACCAAAAACATCGGCGCCTAACTGGGTTAACCACAAGGCCATCCAGGATCCTTTGAAACCTGAATGACCTGTCACTAAGACGCGCTTATTTTGATAAACATTATGAAATGTCGGCATTGTCTCACTCATGAACTTGTTTCATTAATCATTGGTTTAAACTTAGATGCTGTAAGCACGATTACTTGCATGATTTAGGTTTAACAGCAAAGTAGCGAAAGACTACAGAGTTGTCAATCACGTAAGGTATCGGTCTAAAATCGAAATTTTTTAGCCCTTAATGTGGGTTGTGCACTATTGATCGTGACGAGTTATGGGGTGTCAAGTATCGGTCGAGATCAGACCGTTACGAAAAAGAGAGCAAGACAGTGATCATCTTTTAGGCGAAGACCTGCGCGGAAAGTATATAGATGATAATATACATGAATCATTTTAAGTGGTGGTTTGTCAACCATCAATAATGAATAAGTGACCCAGTATGATGGATTATGCTGGCGCATGATGTGTGGGTTGGTATTGTTGTAGAATAGGCCATAAATACTGTGATCGATTAGGAGTTCTTTAACTAATACAAGCACATTGGTTGCGCCGCTTTCATGGGGCGATGGGCTTTTATACCGATGACGGATGGGTATAGCAGATGTTCTTGATCAACTTAGAGACATAAACGTGATAGATTGGTTTTTGCACCCTGCTGTTCAGGCAGGCGTCGTTCCGTTCTTGACGTCCTTGGTCATTGCGATCGCATTGATGAGGGCAGCCCCATCCTATAGCGATATTGCCCCGGTCATCGCGTTCCTGATTGCTCATATCATTATCTATGGGGTCGGTGATGAGGCCCTGCCTTGGGCGTTGAAGATCATTGTTATTAGCATGCTGGCGGCCGTACTGGGACTGTTCTTAGATCGACTGGAGATGCATCCCAATTATCTGAGGTCTATTTTGTGGTTTATCGGCATGGCGGGGGCGCTGTGGGTTTTTGGCCCTGAATTGAAGAAAATGGACCCATCCAATGCCTTGCTGATGGGGATTATGCTTACGTTTTATCCGGCGTGGATGACATGGGGCCTGAGTGAGATAAGGTTCAGGCCGGTACAGGTCTATATTGGACTCACTCTATTAGGCCTGGGTACAGGTATCGTTGCGGTATTAGGAGGGTCTGAACTCGCGGGACAACTCGCTTTTGCCATCGGATTCGCCTCCGGCGCGGGTCTATATCTTAGCGTTATCGCCAAATGGGATTTTCCCACAGGTCTTGCCATCACCCTACCTGCGGGTATTGCCCTCGGCCTGTTGGGTGTCGCGGCATTGACCTATGCCATGCTCTCTCCGATCAGTCTGGTCGCTTTGGCGCTAATTCCCTTAGTATTGTTGATTTTATCGGAAGACGCCCTGGATAATATGGGCGGGTTATTGCTGTGGGGAGGTGTGCTGTTGAGTGTCGTTGGGGTGGCCGTTTTTCTCGCCTATGTGGGTGTAATAGGTGGGTATATTTGATTCCTATGGCTATAACCTAGATCACTTGCAGGATCTAGGTATAAATCTAGTCCAACAATTGCTCCATTTCACATTTTATAACTTTTCTTAATATTTCATTATTATCTTTATAAAACATATAATTATGGCGATATATGGGGGTAAAATAGGCTGTTCTGCCGATGGGGCAAGCCCTGTGAAAAGAAATCCGCTTGATAATGCCCGTTAAATCATGCGAACATTCACGTAGCGATATCCTATCCAAAAAGTATAAGGGAAAGGAGTTCCCGTGCAGACGATCAGTCCGGATCAACCATCTTCATCTCATTCCAAACATCGGTACTCACCGGATGTAAGCTGTTTGGCAGATTCCAACCGTCGAATTTTGGGCGATCGGCGCACACAGACCCTTTGGGCGCATATCAATACTAATCCAAATTTCCACAAACGCTGTTCAATTCGGCGGGAAGCTGATCGTCATAACACATATCTCGATCGCTACAAACCCCTATTTGTCTATATTACCTTGGGTGTCCTGCTGTTATCCTGCCTGGATGCTACCTTCACATTAGCCTTGCTACAACGCGGTTCCGTAGAGCTAAATCCCTTAATGGCGTGGTTGATAGATTTCAATCCCCATCTGTTTGTGGCCGTGAAGCTGGGTATCACGGGGTTAGGTGTGCTTCTACTCTTGGCGCATACTCAATTTCGCGTATTTCGTTCCCTGAAAGTTGTTTATTTGTTGTATCTATCCCTGTTCGGGTATTTCGTGCTAGCTTCCTATGAAATGGCGTTGTTAGGCCTGATCTTTTGATGTTCGGTAAGGCTTTCTAGAATAGCCCTTCACATGTCAAGCCCTTTCGGCAGCGTATTAAAGTGTAAAGCAAAATGGTTAATCCCGATCAAAATTGACGGCTTGGGCTGTGATACTATCAAGAACTGCTTTGATCAAAAGGTAAAAAGAATCCAATGGAAGTAAATTATCTGTTGTTGAAACTTCTGCATATCCTCGGGGGAATCATATTTGTAGGGAATATCATCGTCACGGCATTCTGGAAGATCATGGCGGACCGCACCAGGGATGCCGGTATCGCCGCATTCGGTCAGCGGGTCGTCAAT
>JBDLIZ010000020.1:0-22027 GCA_039714615.1 Pseudomonadota bacterium
CCATCCCCGGGGTACGCCAACAACTGGAACAGGCGGCACAGTCGCTTGATCTCGTCGTGGTTATCGATACCATGCCGGCGGAAATCACCGGCTATGCCGATGTCGTCCTACCGGAATGCACCTATCTCGAACGCTATGATGACTTGCGCAACAAGGCCGAGCGCACCCCGACCCTGGCACTGCGCCGCCCGGCCTTTCCCCCGAAACACGACAGCAAACCGGCCTGGTGGATGGCCAAGGGCCTGGCCGAAAAACTAGGGCTCGGCAAGTACTTTCCCTGGCAGGACTATGCGCAGGTGCTGGACTGGCAGCTCAAGCAGGTCGGCACGTCCCTGAACGAAATGGAAAAGATCGGGGTCAAGGCCTTCCCGCGCAAGACGCCGGTGTACTTCGAGGCGGGGAAACCGGTCACCTTCAATACGCCCAGCGGCAAGATCGAGCTGTATTCGCAAGTCCTGGCCGAGGCGGGGCAAGACCCCCTGCCACGCTATATCCCTCCCCAACGGCCGCCGCAGGGATATTTCCATCTAAACTACGGACGTGCCGCGGCACACACCTTCGGGCGTACTATCAACAACCCGTTGTTGTTCGAACTGATGCCTGAGAACTGTGTCTGGGTACACCCGGCGGCGGCAGCCAAAACCGGGGTAGCGAATGGGGAGTATGTGCATTTGAAAAATCCAGAAGGAATACAAAGCAATCCGGTGCGGGTTCGGGTCACCCAGCGTATCCGACCCGACTCAATTTTTTTGGTGCATGGTTTTGGCCATACCGATCCGCGGCTGCGGCTCGCACAAGGCGCGGGGGCCGA
This sequence comes from Pseudomonadota bacterium, assembly GCA_039714615.1. GTDB lineage: Bacteria > Pseudomonadota > Gammaproteobacteria > JAAEPA01 > JAAEPA01 > JAAEPA01. Next base: position 812 of record JBDLIZ010000020.1, read on the forward strand.
CGACAGCGGGCTGATGCACAACGTCAAGATCGATCCTGTGATGGGCGGTACCGGGATGCGTGCCAGCTTCGTCACCCTGGTCAAGAGGGAGGCCTGAGATGATCACCTACGCGATGGTGATTGACACCCGGACCTGCATCGGCTGCGGTGACTGTGTGGTGGCCTGCAAGAACGAAAACAAGATTCCCGTCGGGCTCAATCGCGACTGGGTGGTGGAGGAGACGCGTGGCGAATATCCGCATCTGAGGACCGAATTTCGTTCCGAGCGCTGTAATCACTGTGCCCATGCCACCTGTGTCACCAGTTGTCCGACCGGTGCCAGTCATTACTGGAAGGACACCAATATCGTGCTGGTGGCGGCCGAGAAGTGCACCGGCTGCAAGGCCTGTATTGCCGCCTGCCCCTATGATGCACGCCTCATCATGCACCCCGACGGCTATATCGATAAATGTACCTTTTGCCACCACCGTGTGGACCAGGGGCTTGATCCGGCCTGTGTGTCATCCTGCCCGACCCGCTGCATGCACTTTGGTGTACTGGATGATGCCGACAGCCGAGTCAGTCGGTTGCTGCGCACCCGTGACTATAAGACGCTGCTGGCGGAGACCGGCAACAGGCCCAACGTCTACTACCTGGTTTGAGGCAGATTCCCATGGTCGAGGAAATACTGGTCACCGCCCGTTATAATGCCAAGATCGATCCGAACCTGGCCATCTGGAGCTGGGAGATCCCGATGTATTTATTTCTCGGGGGATTGACTGCCGGGATCATGTGCTTCGCCGCCTATGCGGTGTTGGCGAATAAGGATAAGGAATTGGTGTTTACCCATGATCGGATCGCCCTGTGGGCGCCGATTGCCCTTTCGGTCGGCATGACCACCTTGTTCCTGGATCTGGAGCACAAGCTCTACGTGTTTCGTTTCTACACCAGCTTTCAACCCACCTCGCCGATGTCCTGGGGTTCCTGGATACTGGTCCTGGTGTATCCGCTGATGATACTGCAGACGCTTTCGACCCTGCGGCGTGGATATCCGACCCTGGCCGGGTGGGTGGAAAGACTGCCCTTCGGCGCCGGGACACTCGATTGGAGCGAAAAGGCCCGCCGCCTGATCGCCGTGCTGGTCATTCCCCTGGCCGTGGGTCTGGGTATCTACACCGGTATACTGCTGAGCGCATTCAGTGCGCGACCGTTCTGGAACACTGGCCTTCTGGGCCCGCTGTTCCTGGTCTCCGGGCTGTCCACTGCCGGGGCAGCGGTCCTCATAGGCGCGCGTCTAGAGAGTGAAAGACGATTTTTCACTCGTGCCGATGTCCTCTTGATCGGGGTGGAGCTTACCCTGATCGCCTTGCTTATCATCAACCTCGGCACCGGTACAGACAAGCAACTGGAGGCGGTGCATATGGTCATGGGCGGCGATTACACCTTGGCGTTCTGGCTGTTGTTCGTGTTGCCCGGCCTGCTCATCCCGCTCACGTTGGAGATATTCGAAACGCGCGACATCGGCCACTACTCGATGATCGCGGCGCTTTTGGTGCTTTACGGTGGTTTCATGCTGCGTTATCTTACCGTGGAGATTGGCCAGTTGAGCAGCTGGACCGAATACGCGGTGCAATTCGATCCGCAGCTCCTGCAGCGACTCACCCATTGAGGCGGTTTACCCATATGAAGGCACCTTTAATCACAATACTATTCGCTACCCTTGCCGTGGCCGGTTGTACCGGCGAGGCACAGACCGACCTGAGCGGCACCGTTGCCAGTCTTGCGCAGATGGTGGCCGACGGCGACGATCATGTCACTGTCAGCGAACTCACCGACTGGTTGATCAAGGATCGGCGCGATTTTGAACTGGTCGACATCCGCGAACAGGAGGATTTTACCGCGGGTCACATCAAGGGTTCACGCCACATCCCCCTCGCTACCCTGCTCGCTGACAAATCCCTGGAGGACCTCCCTGCGGCACGCAAGATCGTGGTGTATTCCAATGGCAGTGCCCATGCCGCCCAGGCCGCACTGCTGTTGCGCCTGATGGGGCGTGATGCATTGGCTCTGCTGGGTGGCTATAACTATTGGGAGGCCTATCTCAATGATCCCATCAAGGCCGGTGTGGCGGAGATGGTTCCGGCCCAGCGCGCCCAATATCAGGCGGTGTCCTGTTATTTCAAAGGGGACTACCTTGCGGGTGCCGGACTCGTGCCCAAGGGCAGTGTGCAAGTGGGCGTGCTAGAGCAGGTGGGTAGTGGTGTCGCAGACGCCTTGGGGCTAGGGCTGGGTCTCGGCGTCGGCGAGGTGCAAGCAATGGATCTGTCGGATACCACGCAAGCTCCCATGCCGGCAATGGCAGACGAACTCGGCCTAGGTTTAGGACTCGGGGGTGATGCTGCCAAGGTCCTCGGCGAACCCGAACAGCCGAACAAGGGCATGACTCAAGAAAAATTACTAATCAAGGCAGAATGCTGACAGGCTCCTAGTGCTCCATCAACGTAATAATTACGTTGATAGAGCACTAGGTAAGAATAAAAAATCCATCCCCAGAGGGGGCGGTATTGCGTTAACCCTAGACCAGGGCAATTTCACAAGGATCGCAGTGAAGATAACACGTTAGAAAAAATAATTGATGTGCCATCCGGCCTTAAGGCGTTTGCCTTTTAACGCCAACACATAGTCAGCGCCGTTGTCTATGATTTTACTCGTAATTTCTTTTTGACACCCCATCGTATCAAGGGTCACGATGCAGCCATGAAGATCTAATTGATCTAACAGCGGCGGGATCGCCATAATCTCATTGTATTTCTGTGCATCGTTGTGCGATCGCCCTGGAAACATGACTCGCTATGCGTGCCCAGATTCACTGGCTTGACGGTTATCGTTGTTGATTTCCCCTTTGAAGGAGAGTAGGTTAATTAAATGTCATACTTTTTTTCAGCTTAGAGGTATGTTGACGTCGACATCGCCAAGGCGCGAGAGCCCCGGGCGACGGAGACCACCGGTAAGGTCGTTTCCCAACCCCGAGGAAGTCTATCGCCTCCTGTCCGTCGCACTCGCACCGCCCACTGCCGCTCTGGTCTCGCTGTTACGCGGCGATCCGGACCTGCCGGGGAATGGGCCATGGTCGACCGGCGTTAGTGACGACCAGCTGCTCCATGACTTGCAGGCGGAGCACACTCGTCTTTTCGTAAACACCTTTCCTCGCCTGTCCGCCCCGCCTTTCGCCGCGGTCTATCTCACCCCCGAACATCCCGAGCGGCTGCTGTTGCGCATCGAGGAGCGACTCGGTCGCCTGGGTCTCGAACCGGCGGGGGAGTTCCGGGAACGGGTCGATCATCTGCGCCTATTGTTGGAAGCGGCCGGCCGTGCGCCCACGCCTATGGCTCGGGTCGAGTTTGTGGGAGAGTTCCTCGCACCCTGGTTGCCTGTCTATGGACAGCGTTTGTCCGAGGCGGCGGCGTTACCCCTCTACCCCGGTCTGATCGGGGCGGCCATCGATTTGGCGGTAGAGGATGCCAAGGAGTTCAATATATGAACTCCGGGCTTTCCCGTCGTGAGTTTCTCAAGGCCGGTGCCGGTTTGTCGGTGCTGGCGGCGGTGGGCGGCGCCGGAGTCGGAGCAAGCGCCGACTCGACCCGCCGCGCTGGTCAGCCGGATCGCTACCGGGGCGCTCCGGTCGATGCAGTCCCCTCCTTATGCGAAATGTGCTTCCAGCGTTGCGGTATCCTGGGCATGACTAGGGGCCGGCAACTACTGGGTATCGAGGGCAATCCGGACCATCCCCTCAGTCAAGGGCGCCTGTGCGCCCGCGGCTTGGCCGGTTCGCGTTTGTTGTGCGACCCGGACCGCCTGAAGTTTCCGCTGGTACGGGTCGGCGAGCGGGGTAGCGGGGCTTGGCGACGGGCGTCTTGGGCTGAGGCCCTGGACCGGGTCGCCGAGGGTCTGCGCACGACCCTGGACCGTTATGGACCCGAGGCCATCGCCTTCTTCCCCCACGGCTCATCCGCGGCCTACTTCAAGGCGCTGATGGAATGCCTTGGCATCGGCACCTATGCCTCGGCGTCCTACGGCCAGTGTCGTGGACCGCGGGACACGGGTTACGAACTGACCTTCGGGGGTTCGCCCGGGTCCCCGGAACGGGCGGATTTCGAATCCACCGATGCCATACTGCTGATCGGGTCGCACTTTGGCGAGAATGTGCATACCTCCCAGGTACGAGAGTTCATCCAGGCGCTGAGTCGGGGCGCCCGGTTGGTGGTCGTGGACCCACGCTACTCGGTTGCCGCCGCCAAGGCGGACCTGTGGTTGCCGATCCGGCCCGGAACGGATACCGCACTGCTGCTTGCCATCATGCGCTATCTCATCACCGAGGGGCTCTATGACCGGGACTTCGTGAGACACCATTGCAGCGGCTTTCCCGAGTTGCGGCAGGCAGTGGAACACGCAACGCCGGACTGGGCCGCCGCTATCACCGACCTGCCCCCGGCGAAGATCGTCGAGGCGGCGAGAATGCTGGGCCGGGTCAGGCCCCGGGTGATCGTCTATCCCGGCCGCTTCGTTGCCTGGTACGGCAACGATACCCAGCGCAGCCGTGCACTTGCCATCCTCTGCGCACTGCTCGGCGCCTGGGGACGACCCGGCGGTCTGTTCCTTCACAGCCCTATCCAACTCGGTAAACTTCGCCGCGCCTCCAAAGATCGTCAATCTCCGGGCCGGCACGGTACGGGTCCACAGTCACGCCCACGCCCACCGTTCCTCCATAAGGGCTATCCGTTCCAGGACATACTCCAGGCCAGCCTGGAAGAGGTCGAGAGGCCGATCAAACCCTGGTTCCTGTATGGCACCAATGTGTTGCACAGCATGCCTACCCCGCAGCGCAGCATAGAGGCATTGAAGAGACTCGACTTCGTGTTCATGGTGGATGTGCTTCCGAGCGAACCCTCCCTGTATGCGGACGTCATCCTTCCCGAGGCCACCTATCTGGAGCGCTATGACGCCCCGATTCCCGTCTATAGCGCCAAACGGCCCTTTGTTGCCCTGCGTCAACCGATAGTCGAACCCCTGTACGGAGAGCCGCGGCCCGTATTGGATCGCCAAACAGTTGGCGCAACGCCTTGGGGTCTCGGACTGCATGAGCAGCGACGACGTGGAACAGGCCATAGACCAGCAGTTCGCCGTGGCCGGCAGCAGCCTCGCCGCCGTCGCCCGCACCGGTCTGCTTCATGGCGAGGGCAAGCCCTATTTTGGCCCCGGGCGGAGCCCCCGATTCAGCACCCCGAGCGGCAAGGTGGAGTTCTATTCCAAACAGCTCGCGGCTGTCGGAATGGACCCGGTTCCACGCTATAAGCCCATCCCCCAAGCTCCGGAGGGGTTCCTGCGCCTGGTCAACGGTCGCTCCCCCTACCATAGCTTCAGCCGCACCATGAACAATACCTGGCTCACCGAGGCGGACCCGGTCAACAAAGTCTGGCTCAGCGACCGGGTCGCGACGGTCATTGGTTTGAAGAACGGCGATGAGGTGGAACTGGAGAACCTGGACGGAGTACGGGAAGGGCCGGTACCGCTCAAGGTCACACCAGGGATTCGCCCGGAACTGGTATTCCTGGTGCATGGCTGGGGACAACGCGTCCCCGGATTGAGCCTCGCGAATGCGAAAGGGGCCTCGGACAACCGCCTGATGACGCGCTTCACCGTAGACCCGGAGACCGGGGCCACCGGGCTGAGAGTCAACTTCGTGCGTCTGGTCCATAAGGGCGCGGTGTTGAATGCACCAAGCCCGGAGACCCTTGGGATTGCTTCGGCCCCCGAAGAGCCGGTGGTACCGCTGCCGACCGTGGGGGTCATCCCTCTGGATGACTGGGGTGACAGCTGGGACGAAGACGCTGAGGGTGGCAACACGGAACATGTCGTCCCCGACGCCGATGATTGGGACCTCATCGAGGAGGGTTGCTGATGGCTCGCTACGCCATGGCCATCGATCTGGATCGCTGCGTGGGCTGCGGCGCCTGCGTCCTCGCCTGCAAGTCGGAATGGGGGGTGGCCGACGGACGGCAACGCAACTGGGTGACCCCCATCGGGCCGGTAGGCAGTTTTCCGGATCGAGTCGAATCGACTTTCTACGTGGGCCTGTGCCATCACTGCGATCAACCTACCTGTGTCGAGGCCTGCCCGACCGCCGCTACCTATAAAGACGATAAGGGCCGGGTAGTGGTGGATCGGGAGCTGTGTATCGGTTGCGGCTATTGTGTAGCCGCCTGTCCCTACGATGCTCGTTACCTGCACCCGGAAACGAATAAGGTGGACAAATGCGATTTTTGCAAAGACCGGATCGATGCCGGGGCGCTACAACCCGCCTGCGTACAGGCCTGCATCGCCGACGCCCGGATCTTCGGCGACCTCGATGACCGCTCGTCAGAGTTGTGGCGCAGGGTCGTAGAGGAGGGCGGGCGACGCCTGGCGACCGATGAGGTCGACATCGGCCCCAACATCTATTACCTGGGCGATGAACACCATGTCAGGTTGATTCTGGAGCATCATCCCCCTAATCCTGAGCGGGTCGAACCCCCGCTGGCTGCACAGGTTTGGTCAAAGTGGGTGCGCCCGTTGGTCTTCATGGTCGTGGGCGCGGCACTGGCTGGCCAAGCCGTCGCCTTTGTCTATCAGCTTACCAAGGGCGAGTCCAAGGTAGAGTAATCGAGCGATGACTATTTCGAGCAACACTAAACCACTCGCCGAACGGCTCGAGAAGCCGAATATGACCACCCTGAACGAAGCGAAACCCCGGCCGCCTTATCGCCGGAATCCCGAAGGCTTTTCGGTGGCGCGTAGGGAGGCGATGGCCTATCGTTTCATTAAAAAACACCACGTGGTCGCCATGCTCCTGCACTGGTTTAATGCGGTGGTATGGCTGGGCGAGCTGGTCACCGGCGCCGCTTTGGTGGTTGCCGACAAGTACCGGTTCGTACCCTCCCGATTCAACGAAATTCTGCTAGGGGTGTTCGGCAGCCGGGCCGAGCTGTTGACCTTGCATATCGGTATTGGCGTCTTATGGGTAGCGGTGCTTTTGATCTATGGGGTATTCGGTTTCAAGACCTACTTCTTGAATTTTCTGCGCAACGATCTGGTAATGGATCGGGACGATCTGTCGTGGCTGAAGAACAAGCTGCGTCAGATCCTGGGCCTCGACTATCGCTTACCGGAGCAGGATATCTATAACGCCGGCCAGAAGTGTTATGCCTGGGTGGTGGTGGGTACGCTAGGTATCGCCATTACGGGTTTTGTGATGGCCTTTCACCTGGGACCGCTATGGCTGATTCAGTGGTCGATCCCTGTGCATTTTGCGTTGGTCGGTGCCATCGTGGCGGGATTGGTGATTCATATCTATATGGGGGCGATCCTCCCCGAGGAACGACCCGCCTTTTTTTCCATGCTGCATGGCAGGGTGAATGAGTTGTACGCCTACGAGCACCATACCAAGTGGTGGAGAAGCTACAAAGAAGATGAGCGCAGGCTCCGCGACAGACTGGTGGAGGAGGAAGTGCGCGATTGATGATGGAGTAGTGCTGAAGGAGTCGCATGATTTCGTTCAGCGCCTCGTATTTTGTGAGTTTGCATGTTTTGGGCACGGTTCCTCGCCCGCTCGGGTAACTGGAGAATCTAGCAAGTTGCCTCAAAGGTAAACGGTTACCCTCAAAGAGGATCCACGATCCGCCCCGGTCAAGGGACGTACCAATACCGGTACCGGCGTGACCGGTGCATACTGTATAACTGGGAGAAGCACTATGAAAAGGTTGGTAATTGGGTTCGTTGCGGCAATGCTGGTTTTCTCTCCGGCATGGGGCTATGACAAAGAGCTTGCGGAGGACTACGCGAAGTTTTTCTCCGCCTTCAATGAAAAAGAGGTGCCAAAGGCCCTGAAGCGAGTGACGGTAGAAAAACTCGTTAAGGCCATTAAGGCAGGAGAGAAAATAACTATCCTGGACGTCAGGACCAAAGCGGAAACAGGTGTTTTCGGGTTCACATACAAAGACACCCTGGTTATCCCCATGAACCAGGTGTTCATGGATGAGAATCTCGCCCGTATTCCTACCGATCACAAAGTGATTGTCGCGTGCCAGAAGGGCCTGAGGAGTACTATTATCAATTTAGCATTGCGAAATATCGGCTACCAGAACACCTACTCGTTGAAAGGCGGGTTTGTAGGCTTGGTTACTTACCTCAACGCCAAGCATGCCTTTTAGCTACCAGGTGAGAGGGCCGGCCTGCGCATCATCTTGGTCGTCCCCGGTCTTCCGGGCGGGAAGTCTGCGCTCCCAAGTGGTTTCGGTTCGCTTTCCTCGTTCCAACGGTCCAGCGTAGGCTATTTCCCCTTCGCCGGCAGGGTTAGCGGTGCCTCCAGGATACCCACTATCTCCGCGGTGTTTAGGGCACGCTGCCCGGGACGGGTCCCAGCCCCTGGCTGTTGGGCATCTAACCTGATCCAGGCGTCCGCCGGCAGACCATCCACCAGCGCCTCGGCCGCAGGAAGGAACGACCACTGACCGTCTTTCCGACTCAAGCTACCCGCACCCAGTCCTAACGCCGTTGTCGATTGGTGGCAGGATACGCAGCTGCGTGACTTGCCGACAGTGTGAGGTGAAGTGACCGCGAACAGACGCCGAAACTTCGGGGTCGTCCAAGCGAAGTGGTCGATGGTCAGGATCATGCCCGGGATAAAGGGTGCGATGCGGCCCTCGGTGTCCACCCCCAGGGTGGGTAACCCATGGCCGATGCGCCAACGCCGCTGACGCCAACGTCCCGGGGTCTTGCGCCTGAGCACATGGTCCCACTGGGGTGCATCCTCGTCATACTCCAGGTGACAACCCTCGCAACGGGGCGCCCAGCGGCTATGACAAGCACTACAGGTCAGCCGATGGTGTTCTGCGCTGAGCGGGTGGTCGCGTTCGCTGTAAAGCGGAATCTCTCGGGGACTGATCTCCGGTACTGCCCCGGATTTCGAATACAGCAACAGCTTCTCGGTGTCATTGTGTCGCTCCACCCGAATATTCCATAATGGGGTAGCGAAGCGTGCGCTGACCAAGAACTGCTGACCCGGTGTCAACTCGAACGGCAGTCGCTGCAACGCCACGCGAAGACTCGCCGGCCAATTTTCCACACCTATCCGCACCGAGCGATTGGCGTGACAGTCGCGGCAGCCGATGTCCACCGCCTGGTCTTGATGCTCCCGCTCTCCCGCCCCGCCCATCAAGCCGGTGCCGGTATGGCAATCGATACAGCCCATCCCAGCCCGGTGATGCGCATCGCTTTCGGTCCTCTGCACCAGTCGGCCGTCCGCCAGACGGCCCATAGAAGCGGTCGGCTGCTTTTGCAACGCAGTCTCGTCCACTTCCGCCAGACCGACATAGTTCAATGCAATCCGCCCGGAGCGGGAATGGCAGCCAAAACAGCGTTGATCCGAGACCTTGGTGCTCAGGGTTGGGTGCCGTCCCTCGGGATAGCCGTTAAGATGGCAGGCTAGGCATCCTCCACCCCGGTCCCTAACCGTGTCTAGAGCGTGGCGGGTCTTGTCCTGTCCCAGATGACAGCCGGCACACAGCTTGCGCAGCAGGGTATCCGCCGGTGACTGCGTCAGGTGTTCCAGAGCCGCGCTCCCGTGACCAACGGGTGGCTCACCGAACACCCGTCTGGTGGTACGCACCATACCGCTGCCGGTGTGCATGAGTCCGGCCTGTACTTCGGCGACCCGCTGTTCGTGGCAGGGGCCGCACAGCTGCGGCGCATTGGACATATTGCCCGGAAACGCCACCAACCCGGTATGCGCCGCAGTTTGCGTCTCCGCCGCCGGATCGCCACGGTGGCAGGTGGTGCAATTCTGTGCACCGAAGCTATGCCCCACGGCGAAACCAGCCAACCGATCCTGATGACAGGTGACACAACCCTCCGCAGCCCACAGCGCACCCGGGAACCACCACAGGCACATTACAAAGCACAACAGGTGAACGGTCGCAGCGGCCAGCCATGGCAGTAGCCGATCACGCCGTGTGCGAAAAAAATGCACAGTCATTCTGTACCACCGATTCATCGCGGAGTATTACGCCGCGATACGCCATTCGAGGAGATGAAGGGTTTGGGGCAGGAATCGACGTGGACGATCTGGTGCCCTGGTTTGTGCCGAGCCGGAGATTCACAGACGACCATGCGCAGGTGACGGATTCCAAGATCTCGTGTGCTATGCTTACCCATTCCTAAGCATAAAGGATATCTCTATGAATGCATTGAAAAAGGTGCTTGTCGGGCTGGGGGTGGTGTTCGCGATTTTGATCTTTATTGGTTTGGCCTTGCCCAGCGCCCTTGATGTACAGCGAAGTATAACCATCAATGCCCCGCCAAGCACCATTTTCCCTTATATCAATGATTTAAAGGCGTTCAACCGATGGTCTCCATGGGCGGAAATGGATCCAAATACCCAATATACCTTTGCCGGTCCTGCTTCGGGGGTGGGGGCGAAAATGATTTGGAGCAGCAAGAATCCTGGTGTTGGGGGAGGAACACAACAAATCACTGCCAGCGAGTCCAACCGTCGTGTCGAAGTGGTGTTGGATTTCGGTGAGCAGGGGCAGGGCAGATCGTACTACGATCTCAAATCTGAGGGTCTCAATACCGTCATCACTTGGGGTTTCAATACCGATTTTGGATACGATCTCGTGGGTCGGTATTTTGCACTGATGATGGACGATATGGTAGCGGAAGAATACGAAAAGGGTCTGGCAAATCTCAAGGCCCTCGTAGAAGGCCAGGGCAAGACAGAGTAATCGTTGGAGGCTGTAGGAATGCGGACGAAATAGGTTTACCCACTGATGTTGAATACGGGCGATAAGGCAAGCCAGAGGGGTAAGTTATTTTGGCAGCATTCCTTAGGGTGCGATCTCCCCCTTGAATTCGAATGGGATCTTAACCGGCCAGTTATTGATTTTTACCCCGCCTAGGATTCGATAACTCAGTGGTTGGTTATAGCCAGATTCTAGTCCGCGAAGTTGATCTAACATATTGCTCAGACTGCTTATCACCTCCACCTCCAAGACATCCTCACCAAAGGCGGGTAATGTCACCGAATTGTGGTTTACCCCGTGGGCGAATGAACGGTCATTAAGAAAAACCTCATAATCCATGCCATTGACATCGAGCGCGAAATCGTTGGGATTTTGCAGGCGTAAGCTAAGCAGGTAACGCTGTTCGAACAGTCCCACTTCAAGAATTTCAAGACCGGCGATACCGACCCTGGGCGGCTCCGGCTTTTTCATCACGCTTGCGCAGGAGATGAGCAAAAGCGAGAGGCATGCGAAGGCGAGGTGTCTTGGCCAGGGTGAATTGTTCATTGTGCGGGTACTTTTAAAATTCCTAAAAACAGCCACTAAGATGGCACGATACGGCATCAACAAGCCTTAACAAGCTTAGTGGCAAGTTCAGTGTCAGGCAAGGGTCTTGAAAAAAGGTAGCCTTGTACTGCATCGCAGCGGTGTTGGCGTAGAAAGGCAAGTTGATGTGAGGTTTCGACACCCTCGGCGATGACTCTTTTCCCTAAGGCGTGGGCCATTGCAATGATCGCTCTAACGATAGCCGCGTCATTTGGGTCGGTGGCGATATCACGGATAAACGATTTGTCAATCTTGATCGAGTCGATAGGGAAGTGCTTTAGATAATATAAGGAGGAATAACCGGTCCCGAAATCATCAATAGCTAGATGCACACCCAGACCGTTTAGTTCGTGCAGGGTATTGATGGTATCTTCTACATTTTCCATCAATAGGCTTTCTGTGATCTCTAGGGTTAAACACCCTGAGGGGATGCCATTGTCCTTGATGATCTGCTGGACATTTTTCACGAGTTTGCGTTGATTGAATTGGCGTGGAGAAACGTTTACCGAAATCTTTATGGGGGCAAGCCCTGCGTCACTCCAGGTCTTGATCTGAATGCAGGCCTGTTTCAGGACCAGCGCACCAACGGGAACAATCATGCCTGTATCTTCCAGGATATGGATGAACGTTTCGGGATATATAAGCCCTAATTGCGGGTGTCGCCAACGCACCAATGCTTCTACAGCAATAACCTTCCTGCTGTGGATGTCACACTGAGGTTGGTAATACACTACAAAATCCTCTCGCTTTATGGCTTGGCGCAAATTATTTTCCATTTCCAGACGTTGCCGGGATTGGGCGTGCATAGCGGCGGCGTAAACTCTATAGTTATTACGGCCTTGAGTCTTGGCACAGTACATTGCTATGTCGGCATTCCTCATTAAGTCTTCTGTATTATTCCCGTGCTTGGGGAAGACAGCGATGCCAATGCTGGTCGTGATATGCAATTCGCGGCCATAGCAATTGAAAGGTTGCTCAAGACTTTTAACCATTTTTCTGGCTATCTCCCTTGCATCCCGCATGTGAGTGATGGTATTTAACAAAACCGTAAACTCATCACCTCCAAGCCGCGCTACGGTATCGTCTTTACGCACGGCCTGGCCAAGTCGTACAGCGACTAGACTTAGCAGCTGATCACCCACGGCATGTCCTAAGGTATCATTGATATATTTAAAACGATCCAGGTCGAGGAACAGTACGGCCAGTTTTTTCCCTCTTCGTTTGGCGTGCAGAATGGCTTGGCTGAGTCTGTCGTTTAATAATGCGCGATTGGGTAGGCCGGTCAAGGTGTCGTGATAGGCTTGATGCTTTAGCTGTTGATTCAGGTTGTGCAATTCGGCCGTGCGTTCTTTCACGAGCGCCTCGAGTTGCTGAGTATGGTCTTCAAGTTTTTGATTTAATGTGCATAACTCTTTGGTGCGGTGCAAGACCAGTGCTTCTAATTGCGCCTTATTCGCTTTGAGCCGATGGTCGCGCTCTTGAATCTGTACCAGCATCTCGTTGAAGGCCTCAGTGAGAATATTAAGTTCACCATTATTTGATTTACTCACTCGCAAGGCATGGTGCCGGTCTTTAGATACCGCGTTTGCCGCTTCCGTGAGACGTTGGATCGGGCCGGAAATCAGCCTTTGCAATTTGGAGGAAAGAACAATCGCAACCAACAATGAGATAAATAGCACTAAGGCGATGATGCCGCTATGGCCACGTAGTTGAGCATACAATTCCTCTAAACTCGCGCGCAGGTATACGACGCCGATTTGCTCCCCATCGAGAATGATCGGCTGTATGACAAATAGGCTGTTGGGTTTGAAGTGCTGACTTTCCTCCTTGAATTTAGGGGAGATCTGCCCTTGTTTTGAGCTTGTCCTTGAATAGCTGGCAAATAGCAATTTATCTTGCCTGTAAATTCCAGCAGCAATAATGTCAGTGTCGGCGCTGAGGGCAGATAGTGTTAGGGTGGCTGATTGAGGATCGTTGAAAACCAAGGCGGCAGTGCTGTTGATACCAATGATATTGGCTTGAGTAGTTAAATGGTCTATTAGGGTACGTTTTCCATTCAACCAATCGTTGATACCTAGTGCCCCGCCGGTTAAGAGTAATGCAATTCCGCTTGTTCCGATGCAAATCCATAATATCTTGTGTCCGATCGACATGTTATTGAAGGCGCGCATCGATGTTGTTCCCGTCCCATTTATTCGCTTAGCGTAATCGCCAGCTTTAACAGCTGCGAGCTAAATACTAGATTTTCGCGCTTGGCTGCTCTGAGATTGATTGAGAAACGCAATTTGTTATCAATGACTAGAAATTCGATCATGCCTCCATAACGCGTAAAGTGTTTTATATCACTCACGGTAAGTATGTTGTTTCCTGATGCAGCATCGAGGATGCCGGATAGTTCCTGTCGTTTCGATTGGGGGATATACAATACGTGGCACCCTTCGAGCTGGCTCTTATCTTGAATGGATCTGATTGCGGCTTTACGACCGCGTACCGTTTTGTAGTTTACGATTTGTTCCAGTGTCATTGTGAGTGGACTAAGACCGATCAGACAGAAGTTCAAAGCAGAGTCGGAGTTGCAATTACTCTCGCATGGCCATTTAATGAATTTTGTGAAATCGAACAGAAAGGCCGCCTTGAGTTGGTGCTCACGGGTTAATGGGAGACGGTTTTGAGTGATCAGGGTATGACTGATTATGGCTAAAACTAGAGCCAATCCCAATGGTGTCGCACGAGGTATGGGCATCTTGGAGGATTGGTTTGTCTTCAACCATCAATATTCAGTGAGAACTCAGAGCTTGCGATCACCAAATCCTTATTCTTGGTTAGTGCTATTATGTTGGAGCCGGGATATGCTGGTTTCGAAAATCGTCTTATGTTTTTTTACTGCAAGACTCTAACGGATGGGGTGCATTTGCGTGACATGGTAGAGTATAGTGGAAATTGCTACATTATGTTTAGAATATGTCAGCGCGATAAAAAGTGGGAGAAATGCGCTTAATATGTCCTATATATCTCCTTGTGAAATAAGGCTTAACACAGCCTCTTAGGGTCGGTGCGCTATTCCTATAAGAGGAGGATAAGAATGAAACTGATCCTTATCGCCCCACTAATCATCTCGGTTACATCCGTTGCCTGGGGTATGGAGACGAAACCTGATCTGATTCCGTTTGAAGATTTGCGTCACCTGGATCTGGAGGATCTGATGCAGATCGATGTCGTGGCTACATCTCCTGCTAAAAAGCCACAAAGACTTTCCAAGACCGCGGCCGCGATATTTGTTATTACGGCTGATGATATCCGCCGTTCTGGGGTGAACAGTATCCCCGAAGCGTTGCGAATGGTGCCGGGTGTTCAGGTGGCACATATCGATGCCGACAAATGGGCGATTAGCGTGCGGGGATTCAATGGTCGTTTTTCCAACAAATTGTTGGTGCTGATAGATGGCCGGAGCGTGTATACACCGTTGTTTACAGGGGTATTTTGGGATGAGCAAGACACCCTGATGGAAGATATCGATAGAATCGAGGTTATACGGGGCCCCGGTGCCACGGTGTGGGGTGCCAATGCGGTCAATGGCGTGATCAACATCATCACTAAGCACGCCAAAGATACCCAAGGTAGCTTGGTTTCACTCGGTGCGGGTACTGAGGAACGGGGTTTTGGTGGTGTGCGCTTCGGCGGGGCGATTGGTGAGAAGGCCTTGTACCGGGTCTATGCCAAATATTTCAAGCGTGACAATTTCGTTGATCCCAGTGGTGCTGAGGCCGCTGATGACTGGCAGGTATTGCGTAGTGGATTTCGGATGGACTGGCAGCGTGATACCAAAAATACCGTTAAGTTGCAGGGCGATATCTATGATGGCACGGCCGGTCAGACCGTATTGCTGCCTTCCTTGCAAACGCCCTTCAAGCGCTCTATAGACACAGACATCTCGATTACCGGGGGCAATCTGCTTGGACATTGGAGAAGGACCTTAGGAAAAACGTCCGAGCTGAATCTACAGATTTACTACGATCATACCACGCGAGATGACCCCGACCTCTTCAAGCAGGTCCGAGATACCGTGGATATCGATTTCCAGCATATTTTCAGCATGGCCAAGCGGCACCAAATCAGCTGGGGTTTGGGGTACCGGTTCAATAATAATGAATCCACTGCCAGTTTCATCCTGACGCTGGATCCGGACAATCGCCGCCATGACCTGTTGAATGCGTTCATCCAGGATGAGATCTCACTGCTAGGAAATCTGCTGCGCCTAACCGTCGGTTCAAAATTTGAGCACAATGATTTTACCGGCTTCGAGGTCCAGCCCAACCTGCGGCTGATATGGACCCCCAACGAGCGTCATGCGGCCTGGGCGGCCATCTCCAGGGCGGTACGCACGCCCTCGCGCGTCGAACACGAGGGGACAATAAGTCAGAGCGTGATTCCCGGGGCGCCTCCCCGATTGGTTTCTCTAATGGGTGATGAAAGCTTCGATTCCGAGAAACAGATTGCCTTCGAGTTCGGATACCGGGCCCAGCCTCGGGACACTTTATATTTTGATGTCGCCACGTTTTTCAACATCTACGATGATCTTCGCACCTTGGAACCCGGCACGCCTTTCCCTGAATTGACCCCGGCACCACCCCATCTGGTGGTGCCGTTTCTGACAGATAACAAGATGCATGGAGAAACCTATGGTGTGGAGTTGGCTGCCGATTGGCGACCCTTAAAGGATTGGCGACTCCGTGCGTCCTATAATTTCTTACAAATGGATCTGCGTCTCGATGAAGGCAGTGGCGATATTGCGTCGACGTCCGCGGAGGGGAAAAGCCCACAACATCAAATCTCGCTGCGCTCTTCGTTTGATCTGCCGCATAATTTAGAGATAGATCTCTGGTTGCGTTATGTCGATCGCCTACCCAGTCTGGATGTGGATCACTATGTGACCCTGGATGCACGCATGGCCTGGAAGGTCAATAAGAATCTGGAGCTTTCGCTGGTAGGCCAGAATCTTGTTGAGTCGAGACATCTTGAATTCAGGACCGAATTCGTTGAAATCTTACCTACGCAGGTGGAGCGGGGGGTGTATGGTAAGTTGTTGTGGAGACACTGAGTACACGAAGTATTAGGCGCTTATGTCTGGAATCTTGTGCAAAATGACTTTCGCCGTATTCCAAACAGATTATCCCTTGACGCAAACCACCTGTTTCAAGGTATGCACTGTCTCAACCGGATCGGACTGGTTTTTCATCACTTT
The DNA here is from genome assembly GCA_039714615.1 of Pseudomonadota bacterium. GTDB lineage: Bacteria > Pseudomonadota > Gammaproteobacteria > JAAEPA01 > JAAEPA01 > JAAEPA01. The sequence continues at coordinate 17,453 of JBDLIZ010000020.1, forward strand.
ATCAATGTCCTTATAGGCTGCCGGGATTTCATTGATCACGCCTTTGTCCTTGCGGCACCCCACTGCAGGATCTAGGTAATAGAAATTTTAGAGGAGTTATTCATGGCTGAACCGCTGCTGATCGGTAAGGGTGAGATCCCTGTCCACCTGTTGCCCAAGATGGCTAATCGCCACGGTTTGATCGCCGGTGCTACGGGCACGGGCAAGACCGTTACGTTACAAGTATTGGCCGAGGGTTTCAGTCGCTTAGGCGTGCCTGTTTTTCTGGCCGACGTTAAGGGCGATCTCTCGGGTATCAGCAAGCCGGGGTTACCAAGTCCTAAGTTCTCGGAGCGCCTTCAGCAGTTGGGACTAGCGGAGCACTCGTTTGCGGGCTTTCCCGTCACCCTGTGGGATGTTTACCGTAAACAAGGTCATCCGGTACGCACCACCATTACCGACATGGGCCCCTTGTTGCTCGCCAGGCTGTTGAATCTCAATGAGACCCAACAGGGTGTATTGTCGCTGGTGTTCAGGGTGGCCGATGACAATGGCTGGTTATTGCTGGATATTAAGGATCTGCGCGCCATGCTACGGTTCGTCGCCGATCATCGGGCCGAGTTCAAGACCATCTATGGCAATATCTCGCCAGCCAGTGTGGGGGCGATTCAACGTCGTTTGATCAGCCTGGAGGATCAGGGGGGTGATCTGTTGTTCGGAGAGCCGGATTTGCAGATCGAGGATCTGATTCAGACCGATGAGCATGGCCATGGGGTGATCAATATTTTGGCGGCGAATCAATTGATGAATGCTCCCCAGCTCTATTCGACCCTGCTGCTGTGGTTGCTCTCCGAACTGTTCGAGCAGCTCTCCGAGGTCGGTGACCGGGAAAAACCAAGACTGGTGCTGTTTTTCGATGAGGCCCATCTGCTGTTCGACGGTGCGCCCAAGGTCCTGCAGGACAAGATCGAGCAGGTTGTGCGGCTCATCCGCTCAAAGGGCGTGGGGGTTTATTTCGTTTCCCAGAATCCTCTGGATATCCCTGTAGATGTGTTGGGGCAGTTGGGCAATCGGGTGCAACACGCCTTGCGGGCCTTCACGCCCAAGGACCAAAAGGCGGTACGCTCCGCTGCCCAGACCTTTCGTACCAATCCCGACCTGGATACCGCCACCGCGATCACCGAGCTGGGGGTGGGAGAGGCCCTCGTTTCTACCTTGGATGCAAAGGGACAGCCCGGTGTGGTGCAAAGGGTCCTGATTGCCCCGCCGAGCAGCCACATCGGTCCGATCACCGCCCAGGAACGCCAGGCACTGATCGCCGGTTCGGTATTGAAGGGTGTCTATGAAGAAGAGGTTGATCGACAGTCGGCCTATGAGATACTCCAGGCCCGGGCGGAGCAGGCCGCCAACCAAGCCGAGCAAGAAGCACCGCAACGCTCGCGCCGCGGATCGACCCGCGGGCGAGGTCGCCAGGGCATGGTGGAGGCCTTTGGAAAGAGCGCGATGCGCAGTATCGGCACTCAGATCGGTCGCCAGATCGTCCGCGGCTTGTTGGGTTCGTTGTTCGGTAGACGGCGCTGAATGATCGTTGCCGATTATCTTAGCTTCAGCCGGAAATCCTCCCGGGTCCGCTCAAGATCTTTCAATAACTTGAGCAGGCGGCGATAGTCCTTGCCCATCTTTGTTTTGGATCGCTTGGCATCCTCCCAGATGATTTCGAATGGGCCCGTGACCTCCATGGTCAAGACATCCCACAAGGCATCCAGATTGTGCCCGAAATGGGGGGGGAAGGTCATTTCGCGTGCCATTTCCTGGTAGGCCTCTTCCAGTGAACTAATACGTGAACCTCGGAGACGATATCGTATCGATGCGCTCATGGTTTTGGGATCCGGTGAAAGGATTTATAATGGTCTGTGGTAACCCAGATCAGGCCCTGATCCGGTCTATTGCGTACGAACACCAGTCGTTTTGCCCCGCGTTTATGGCCGTCGTAGTCCAGATCGGCCTCGGTATACTGGCGATTATATCGCTTGGGCAACCTTTGCTCCCGATTCCCAAATCTGTTTCCTCCGATGGCATGTCCGGGCCTGATCTTCCAAAGGGATTTTCCCGGTGACCAGCCTTGCTCTCGGGCCTTTTGCTTAGAGAGATAACAGCTGGGTAGATGCCCATAATGCTCTATGTGGTTTACGATGTTGACAAAGGCGTCCACGTAACGGAGCTTCAAGTCGTTTGCAAAACGCCGATGCTCGGCATTGTGAGGATCTGTGGCCGACAAATGGCTACCGCATATATCGGCTGCAAAGGCCGCGGGACCGATGCCGTTCAGTAACAACAGTCCACACAAGAAAATGGTAATGAATTTTTTTATCAATATTATGCTCCGGCTCATGCAACTAGTTTAAGGGTAATGGAAAAGTAGAATGATGCTGACTTTAATTCGGTATTTAAGCGATGATCTTTAGGGTGCCACCACGGTGCAGGCAGTGTTCGATATAGAATACGCGTTTGAGCAACCGGGTCCAGCTTGTGCGGGCAATTGACGGCTGCATAACGCCCGATAATTTACTAAGGAGTACGGAAATAAGCAGACACCACTTACTTCCGTACTCCTTAGTAAACGAGGAGAAGACGTCAATGTTAATCGTGTTGAAACAACTGCAGTCTGCAGGTATCACCGTGGGTGTGTGGGCTGCGCTGGCGATGTATACGCCGTTCGCTGCGGCAGAATTCGACCGTGGGCAGGCGCTATACGAAAATCACTGCAGGGAATGCCACGAGAGCTGGGCGCATTCGCGGGAGGGGCGCCATGTCAATTCAATGGATGCGCTCAGGCAATGGGTGACGTCGTGGAGCGTGCACTCCGGTCTGGGTTGGAGCGTTGAGGATATCGATGACGTCTCAGATTATCTGGGACGGACCTTTTACAACTTCAAGGATTGATGTTAATCAGCAGCGCATGAACAAAACGATCGATCCGTCGGTAGCGGTACAGCCTATCGACGCTCGGCAACAATCGCGGGTGCTCTCGGCGACACTCGATTGTATTCAGCGTGCCTTCTGAATTCAGAAGGCGTCATACCTACAAAGCGTTTGAATGTGCGAGTGAAGTAAGACGAATCGTAAAACCCCACTGAGAAACACACATCGGCTATCGTAACATTCTGGTTTCGCAATAGCTTCACTACCCTCATTATTCGCCGTCGGCTTAAGTACTCCTTAAATCCCATGCCATAGATCTCCCTAAAGCTACGGCTGAACTGGTAGGGAGTCATTTCGCAGTATTTAGCAACATCGCTTTGTTGGGTTTTCTGATGAAGGTTCCGTTCCACGAACCTGGCGGCTCGATGAATGGCCCTGTAGGTATTCGGGAGCCCATGAAAGCGAATCTCCGCTGGAATAAATACCGTACCGGTATGAGGAAACAAACGTCTTTGACGTTCCGCTTTTGGTTGAATTAAGAGGCCTGCAAGCGTATGGATGCTCTCCAACAATTCGCACTCTGACACCGGTTGTATGAAGTAGTCCCACACGCGAACTCTAAAAGCCCAAATGGCTAGCGATTCGGAGCTTTGGTCGGTAATCATCAGTATAGGAATAGAGGGGTAGTGTAGTTTCGTATCGCGCAGTTCCGCTAATCCCTGTAGATCAGGACAATCAAACTCGAAGCAAATAATATCAGGATGGTGTTTCTCAATATTATTCAATATATCTTGATTCTGTGTGATACGCCAAACTTGACAGCAGTGCTTTAGAATATGCAACGTATCCGAATGCCCTCCACAAATCATCCGGGTTGCAAGCAATACGGTTGGCTGTCGCATGAGCTATTCCCTTAGTCCCTTAGCTGTTCCTGTTGCTGCTATTTGTATCCGGACAGTTATATTTAATCCGTCTGGAGCACGGGCCCTCGGTCCTCTTCCTCCGGTCCTGAATATAGTTCTCCTTCGCTAACGTGTATTAAAATACCCAAAGTCGGAAAGGCCATGTACTGATAATTTACACGCTTTTCTTGGACTTACTGAGACGGAGTTCGAAAGTTATACAAAATCCGGGCCTTTGGAAGAATGCCTCCTCACATGGATCTGGGGACGGTGGACGGTCTCAGGCGCCCGCCCGCTCGCCCTTCTCACCGCAGCTGCACAAACAGTCATCGCCAATGCTGTCGCAACACGGGATATTTCGATATCGTTGAGCACGCACCGCTCAAATGCACCCAAAGTCTCCGCCGAGAAACCCCGCTTAATGTGACCTCGGCTCTAAAAAATCCTACCTTTTTGCAAAAAATTTCTACCCTCTTTGGATAGCCACGGTAGATTATTGACAGCAAGAGATCGCTTGCGGCATTTGAGCACACAAGGGCTACTACGACAAAAGGCGAGCCAACTCGCCTCATAGATCAAGGAAAGAAGAAATCATGAAGACATGGAATGCTATATCGACTATGCGTCGCGGCAGTGTAACAGCGGCGGTCATTTTGACGTTGTTCCTGTTTATGGCAGGTGGGGCTATGGCCCTCGATACTGATGAAGAACACTTCGAGCTCAAACTTTTGGGCAAATATCTGTTTTTTGATAAAATATCTCTTCCGTCACG
>JBDLIZ010000021.1:0-20963 GCA_039714615.1 Pseudomonadota bacterium
GAGATTGTCCATAAGTACCGGGCGTATCTGGGGCGCGGTTGCAGGACACGCAGTGAATACATCCCTGTAGCTCGACTGCGGCCTCCTTGCCGCAGACGCTATCAAAACGCTATCTCCCTCTCCGCTCCCCATTTGAACTCCGAAACTTGAGATATAACAGTAGAGGTCAATAAAGCATGGATTTCGCCCATTACCGATTTCTGAAGGCCTTGGCGATCCAGTAGTCCAGACCCAGGTATTTACCACTGCCGATAAAGAACAGGGTCAGCAGCATGATGAAGTAGGTGGCGGCGAACTCGATGCCGTTGTTGAGCACCACAAAGCTGCCATTGCTGGTAAGCCAGTCATAGTTGCCATGCTCCTTCAGCAGCTCCTTGGCCTTGTCCAGCCGTTCGATGGCACCGATGGTATTCTCATTGGCGAACAGGGAGGCGCTACCCTCGGCGATGGCCAGCCAGCCGTTTTGCCAGTGTACCGTGAGGGCCGCGACCAGCATGGTGATCATCAGCGGGAAGGAGATCCAACGTACCCCCAGGCCGATCAAGAGCAGTACGGCACCTCCAACCTCAGACAGCGTAGCCAGCCAGGCCATGAGGGTGGGAAAAGGCATGCCCAGGCCCCAGTCAGGGTTACCGAACCAGGCAATGGTGCTCTCCATGTCGGACAGCTTCTGGGTGCCAGCCATCCAGAGGATCGGGACCAGGTAGAGGCGTAAGGCGAGCGGTCCGAGGAAATCCACTACCTGGGTCTTGTCGAGCAGGTTCTGTAGTTTGTTTGTTATCGCAAGCATGATCCTATTCCTAAATTTTACAGTGCGGTGCCCAGCAGGATATCCCGCTGCCGTAACTCATTGAGCAGTCCGCTCCCGGCCTGCATGACAAGCCCGGGATCGGTGTGATCAAGGGCCTTGATGATGGTTTCCAAGGCGGTCTGGCCGCTGATCTCCGGTCCGGATTCGAGGGCTTCCAACAGGGACAGGGTCACCGGATTGATCTCGAGAAAGCCGACTTGGTCCTGTCGGTCGCGGTAGACCAGTAAGTGAGTCGGTTCAGTCTCCGGTTGCTCGGGAAGATACGCCGGGCCGATGCGATGCACCGGGTAGCGATAGCTGAAGTGCCAGGCCAGTGGCGAGATGAGTGGATGCCCCTTGAGCAGATCCCCATTGGGATCGAGCGGTGGCAGATGCCGGTCCGCATCACTCAGGGTGAGGGCCAGCTCCACCCATTCATAGTGGGCCAATTCGGCCATAAAGGGCGGGTCACCCTCGGTCTCCTCCCGCTCCCGTTGCAGATAGGTGAGAAACTCCTCGGCCAGGCGGCTAAAGAGCGGTGTGCGGCAGGCGTGATTGGCATAGAATGCCCGCACTAGGGTCTGCCAGCGATGGTCCGGGGTGATCCGGTGCAATACCGGGTAACTGCTGGCCAGAAAGTCCTCCAGGTTGTTGAAGAACAGCTCGTTGTAGATCGCCATGCGGCGCGCCTCCACATCCGCGGGCCTAGGGTTCTTCTCCGGATGACGGATATGCTCGGCAAATTCCCGTTGCCGGCGGCTGAATGCCGGCTCAGCACTGGGCAAGCTGTTCATGGCCTAGCTCCATTCGTTTGTTCTGGTAATCGTTGATGATCCTCACCTCGTCCAGCAGGTCGTGCAGTGGCGGTATATTGAAATCGCGTTCCAACAGGGTCGGGAAGACGCCGAAACGTTGATAGGCATAGTCGAGTAGCTCCCATACCGGGTCGATGACATCGGCGCCATGGGTATCGACCCGCAGATCCTCCGCCTCCACATAGTGGCCGGCAATGTGACAGTAGACGATACGCTCCGCCGTGATGCGGTCGATGAAGGCATAAGGATCGTAACTGTGGTTGATGCTGTTGACGTAGATATTGTTGACGTCAAGATGCAGATCGCAGTCGGCCTCCTCGATCACGGCATTGAGAAAGTCGATCTCCTCCATCCGTTTGCCGGGCGCGGCATAGTAAGAGACATTCTCCATACCGATGCGCCGCTCGAGGATCTCCTGCACCCGGCGGATACGTTGTGCCACATAGTGGGCCGCCTCTTCGCTGAAGGGGATCGGCATCAGATCGTAGAGATGGCCTCCCGCGGCGCTGTAGGAGAGATGCTCCGTGTAGGCACGCATCTGATGCTCGTCGAGAAAACGCTTGAGATCGCGCAGGAACTGCTCATCCAGCGGATCGGGTCCACCGATGGAGAGTGACAGACCGTGACAGACAAAGGGATGGCGCTCTGTCATACGACGAAATTTTCGCCCGAGCGCACCACCGATGTGCATCCAGTTTTCCGGTGCCACCTCCCAGAAATCGACCTCGCCGACAGGCAGTGTCAGCGCATCATCCAGAAAGCCGCGGCGCAGCCCAAGACCGGCGCCTGTTACAGGGTAAGTGTTCATTGAATAACCGATTGATAAGCTGTTTAGCGGAATGAGCAGCCCCCCGGTCACGAAGGCCGGGGCTGTCTGCTGCCTCAGTTGTTACTTCTTGATAGCGCCGCACTTGGCTTCACCACACTTACCCTCGGTGGTCTTTTGGGCACCCGCTTTATCGCCGCCGCAGGAGCCCTCTTTGGCCTTATCGCCACCGCAAGAACCTTCTTTTGCCTTATCTCCTCCACAGGAGCCTTCTTTAGCCTTATCGCCGCCACAGGAACCCTCTTTCTTTCCTTTTTCTCCACCACAACTGCCTTCCGCGGCCTTTTTGTCGCCACCACAGCTGCCCTCCTGCATGGCGACCTGCATGTAACCCCCCTGCAGCTGCTGCATAGCGAAGGGATTTTCCGCGGCCTGTGCATTGGCGAAGGTTATGGAACCCACCAGGGCAGCGCCGACAGCGGTTGCCAGATTACGCTTGGTCGTTTGATTTGACATTGGTTTGTCTCCTGATTTCTCTATACTTGATTTTGAATGTTGCCGTTTGAGTCTTTTATACGGCGGTACTGGGTTGTTGGATTCAACCTGCCCGCACACTTCTCTATACGGCGGGAATATTCGTCCGGATTCAAACAACTGGACTGAGCGAACAGCGAGACAGCGGGTGATCAAGCAGGCCTAACATCAGTTTCATAAATCAGTCACTGTCGGCCTGTTGAGTGTTCAAGCGGCATTAGGTTAATTTGTTAAACGGAGATGTGATATTGTGGAAACAATAGGTTTTCACTGTATTAAATAAAGATGACGTTCATGGAAATAAAACATCAAGATACGGGAGAGGTGCTGCGAAGCTTGGATGGCGATTCACTGATTGGCATTGATCTGGAAGAGGTGCTGTTGAAAGGGGCTGATCTTCGCGGGATGGACCTGTCCGGCGCCAGGCTGAAGATGGTGGATCTCAGTTTTGCCGATCTCAGGGGTGCGATATTGCGCGGAGCGGATCTGAGAGCGGCCAACCTGAATGGGGCCAACCTGAACGATGCCGATCTGACCGGGGCGGTTATCGGCAGTGAACAGTCATTGGGGGCGGCGACCCTCGCGGGGTGTAGCCTTAACAAGGCAAATCTGCAACATGCGGATCTGCGCAAGGTCGATCTGAACGAGGCTGACCTTTCGAACGCCAATCTGCAGGACGCGGACCTCTCCAATGCCCATCTTCATGCCGCCAAACTCAGTCACGCTAACCTGAGACATGCGGTCCTGATAGGCGCCTATCTGCGTGAAGCCGATCTCAGTCATAGCGATCTGTCAGGCAGTCACCTGAATGACGCAAACCTGATCCGGTCCAGGCTGGATGGTATCAAGGCATCCGGGGATGAGGGGACGAGACCGGCCATCCTGGTCAGAGCGGGTATGCGGGACGCCTCTTTGAAAGGCGCCATGTTGGCAAACTGCCCTTTGCGTCTGGTGGACCTGCGGAATGCCGAACTGACCGACGCGGATCTCTCACACTGCATCATGGGTGGGACCATCATGCGCAATGCCAATGTTACGCGGACCAATTTCGCTGGCGTGAAGCTCACAACCGTAACGGTTACCCATGCGAATTTCTCTGAAGCGCTCAATGTGGAGATGCCTTCATTCAAGTCCGGCTGGCGTTAAGCCGGATATCTCGCCAGGCGGATCTGAACAGGCGAATGTTCAATCCATGAAAAAGCTCTATCAGGCGGCCGACCGAATCGAGGCCCAGATACTCAAGGACGCACTTGGGGCCAACAAGGTAGCGGCCGTCATACTGGGCGACTATCTCTCCGGGGCCGCGGGTGAGCTGCCGGCCAATATCTATCCGGAGGTCTGGGTGGTTGAGGATCGGGATCTGCCAAGAGCAGAGGAATTGCTGCGGGACTTCACAAAAAGTCACCGTATAAAGATAGAAAATAACACCTGGCGCTGTTCGAGGTGTGGGGAGTGGGTCGAGGCGAATTTCGAGGTTTGCTGGAATTGTGCTACACCACGGGTAAGAGAGACATAAACAAGAGGACTGGAGATGGGGAAGTTATTGAAATTTCTTGGCTGGCTGTTGGGTATCCTGATTGTACTCATCATCGCCCTGGTGGTTTTTGTATCGCTCTTTGTCGATCCCAATGAGCACAAAGAGACGATTGTATCGGAGGTGAAAAAGGCGACCGGGCGTGATCTGAGCATCACCGGTGACATCGGTCTCTCGGTGTTTCCCTGGCTAGGGCTCGAGCTCAGCGGACTGCGTCTGAGCAATGCACCCGGGTTCGGCGAGCAGGATTTCGCCTCACTGGCGCATGCCAATGTGCGGGTCAAGCTGCTGCCATTGGTTTTTCAACAGACCCTCGAGGTGGATAGGGTGAGGGTCGAGGGCCTGGAGCTGAATCTTGCGAAATCGAAAAAAGGCGCCACCAACTGGCAGGATATGACCGGCCGGCACGCAGGCCAGCCCGCTGAGCTGCCAGCGGACTTGGGTGAAGAGCCATCAGCTGGTGGACTTGCCGCCTTCTCCATTGGAGGAGTGGCGATCCGCAATGCCCATGTGGTGTGGGACGATCAGAGCACGGGTGAGCGCTATGAGATCAAGGGGCTGCAGCTGGAGACCGGCGCTCTCAGCCCCGGCAAGCCGGTGGAGATCAGCCTTGGCTTGAGCCTGGAAAGCCAGCAGCCTGCCATGCAGGGCAGAGTGGATCTCAGCGGAACCTTGAACACCGACCCGGATCAGCAGGTCATCTCATTCGAGACCCTGCGTCTGGATCTCAATGTCAAGGGTGAAGGGTTGCCCAAGGAGGGTCTGGAGGCACAACTGCGGGCGGATCTCGCCCTCAACCGGGCCGCGGAAACCTTGGATATCAGCAATCTCACCATCACCTCCGGAGAGCTGGTGCTCAGCGGCCTTGTGCAGGGGGAAGCCATCCACTCCGCTCCCACATTCGCTGGTGAGTTGAAGCTGAAGGAGTTCGCTCCCCGTCAGTGGCTGAAGCAATTGGAATTGCCGCTGCCCGAGACGGCTGATCCTGAGGTACTGCAAAAGCTGAGTATCTCAACGGCGTTCAATGCCACACCGGATCTCGTTGCCATGCGGAAATTGAGCCTGGTGTTGGACGACACCCATATCAAGGGCGATCTGGAATTGCTGAATCCTGCCGCCCCGCTCTATAAGTTCAACCTGGATATTGATCAGATCGATCTGGATCGCTATCTGCCGCCCCCGAGCGAGGCCGCGGAAGCCGAAAAACCCGCCAAGCCTGCCAAGGAGGAGCCACTGTTTCCGGTAGAGATGCTACGTAACCTGAATCTGGACGGCAATCTTCGGATCAACAGCCTGACGGCGCAGAATATCCATGCGGAGGCGATTCAAATCAGGGTGGTCAGTAAGGAGGGACAGCTGAAGATCGATGAGCAGATAGGGCGTTTCTACGATGGCCTGATCAAGGGGGGCGTGGTTCTGGATGTGCGTGGCAAGACCCCTCAGCTCAAGCTCGATCAGCAGGCCACACACATTCTTGCGGGACCCTTGCTGAGGGATTTGACGGATACGGATAAGCTGGAGGGCAGCGGTGACTTCAGCGCCAATGTCACCAGCAGCGGGGAGACCATCAGCCAGCTGAAAAAGGGGCTGAATGGTTCACTGAACTTCAATTTTGCCGACGGTGCGGTCAAGGGGGTCAATCTGGCGAAGATGATCAGGGAGGCCAAGGCAAAGTTCTCCGGGGGGGCTGTCCCCATTGCCGATGAACCGGAGCAGACCGACTTTTCCGAGATGAGCGGTAGCGCGGTGATTCAGAATGGTATTCTGAACAACCGGGATCTGCTGGCCAAGTCACCCTTTCTTCGGATCGAGGGGGACGGAAAGGTCAATATCGTCATGGAGAATATGGATTACACGGTGAGACCCGTGATCGTCAATACGTCCAAGGGGCAGGGTGGGCAGGGCCTGGAGGAGCTGGAAGGTATCCCGATTCCGATCCACCTGACGGGAACCTGGGCCGAGCCGAAATGGAGAGTCGATCTGGTCAAGGTTCTGGAAGAGAAGCAGAAGGAGAAACTCAAAGAGAAGGTGGACGAGAAGCTCCAGGAGAAGCTCCCGGATCTGAAGGAGAAATTGCCGGATGCCTTAAAGGGTTTTCTGTGACCGATGGTGCTGATGCCGTCAGAGGGCCGTGGCTGCGGTTCGATCGAGCTGCAGCCAGGAGCATTTTCGTCGGCCGTGCTGGCCTGGTATGCGCATCACGGCCGTAAGGAGCTGCCCTGGCAGCGGAGACGGGACCCTTATGCGGTGTGGGTCTCCGAGATCATGTTGCAGCAGACCCAAGTAGCCACCGTCATCCCCTACTACCAGCGCTTCATGGCCCGCTTTCCTACCCCGCTTGCCCTGGCGGATGCACAACTGGATGAGGTACTGCATCGCTGGTCCGGTCTGGGCTACTATGCCCGGGCGCGCAATCTGCACCAGACCGCGCGGATAGTGCGAGACCGGCACGAGGGCTGTCTGCCAGATCGCCTGGAACCGCTTCAGGCTCTACCCGGCATCGGTCGCTCCACGGCCGGTGCGATACTCTCGCTGGCCATGGGGCAGCGGCATGCCATCCTCGATGGGAACGTGAAACGGGTGCTGGCCCGGTATTATGCGATTGAGGGCTGGCCGGGAAAGGCGGCGGTACTCAAGCAATTGTGGTCATTGAGCGAGCAGCTTACACCGGAGACGGAAACGGCGGCCTACAATCAGGCCATGATGGATCTGGGGTCATTGATCTGTCGGCGTGGTACTCCCGCCTGTGAGTCATGTCCCCTGGTGGCCTCCTGTCTGGCCCATGGGCAGGGCCGGCAGCGGGAGTTGCCTGCGCCCAAGCCGAAAAAATCCCTGCCGGTCAGGGCCCGCTATCTGTTGATCTTACGCGACCAGGCTGGCGCCGTGTTGCTGGAGCGGCGCCCACCCGCCGGTATATGGGGCGGGCTCTGGAGCTTTCCGGAGTGTCCCCGCGAGCGGGAACCTGTTGCCTGGTGTGAGGATGAATTGGCACTTGAGCCAATTTCGCTTGTCAGGCTGGCACAGAGACGCCATACCTTCTCACACTTTCACCTGGATATTCTGCCGGTGGAGGTTCTGCTGAAAAACCCCAGTAACCGGGTCATGGATGATGGGGCGTGGGTCTGGTATAACCTGGCCGACCCGGATGTGCGGGGACTGGCGGCGCCGGTCTCACGTATCCTCGAAGAACTGCAACAGCGATCCACGGGAGAGAGCGGATGAGTCGAACTGTAAACTGCGTGAAACTGAACCGCGAGGCCGAGGGGCTTGAGCGAATACCCTATCCTGGAGAACTGGGCCAGCGGATCTTCGAGAATGTCTCGAAGGAGGCCTGGCAGGAGTGGTTGCGCCACCAGACCATGCTCATCAACGAAAACCGCATCAGCCCGATGGATCCCAAGGCGCGCAAGTTCCTTGAAGAGCAGATGGAGTTGTTTTTCTTCGGAGCGGGTGCTGAAACGCCACCGGACTACGTTCCACCAAAATAAGTGGACCCAATCCCGCTTGACTCAAAAGGGTAAGCTGGGTTTAATACGTCCTCCTCACATTCTGGCCAGGTAGCTCAGTCGGGTGAGGAGTGACCGTTTGTCCTGCGGACAAACGCAGCGCGACGAACGCCCGGCAGGATGTTGGGCAGGATAGCGTTAATTGTGCAGCGAGGACAGGAGTCCGAGCGCCAGCTAAAGTGATCAAAGTTAAAAGGCCAGGTAGCTCAGTTGGGTGAGGAGCGACCGTTTGTCCAGTGGACAAACGCAGCGCGACGAACGCCCGACAGGATGTTGGGCCGGATAGCGTTAATTGTGCAGCGAGGACAGGAGTCCGAGTGCCAGCTAAAGTGATCAAAATTTAAAAGGCCAGGTAGCTCAGTTGGGTGAGGAGCGACCGTTTGTCCAGTGGACAAACGCAGCGCGACGAACGCCCGACAGGATGTTGGGCCGGATAGCGTTAATTGTGCAACGAGGACAGGAGTCCGAGTGCCAGCTAAAATGATCAAAATTTAAAAGGCCAGGTAGCTCAGTCGGTAGAGCAGGGGACTGAAAATCCCCGTGTCGGCAGTTCGATTCTGTCCCTGGCCACCATCCATAAATCTATTAAAAACAATAAGATACACTTAAACTCAATTATCGAGCCAACCATAAAAATGCCCAAGCAGGGGATTTTTGGTCCCCGTGTTGGAGAAATATTCGGCACAGATGTGGATCTCTGCCTTCGTTAAGGATTCTGCCAGTTGGTTTAGGTCCTATGAAACCCTGCCTGGATCCTGGATTCGATGGTGATAATGAGGGAGTATCACTCCTCCACTGCCACACTTTTAATCATGTAGCCACCGGACTTCTCATCGGCTTCCAGTACCAATAACTTGCGTTCCTGTGCTTCTTCAAGCAGTTTGCTGAAGGAACTGAAACCATGATATCTTTCATTAAAGCCTGGCTTACGGCGTTTTAGGGTCTGCTTGACCATGGAACTCCACAGCTTTTCCGTTTCACCACGCTCCTGGAACAGGTCTTCCAGCGTGGCGATTACCAGATCCAGCGCCTCCTGTTTTTTCTTCTCCTCTTCGCTCACAATTTGCTTCACTAGCTTTTTCTTTGCGGTCTTTTGGGTGGAACTCTTGCGTCGGCTGCGCGTAGGCTTTTCGGTGTCTCGCACCAAATCGTCATAGAAGATAAACTCATCACAGTTGGCTGTGAGCAGATCTGATGTGGACTGTTTTACACCAACACCAATGACGACCTTGTTATTTTCACGTAACTTACTGACGAGCGGTGAAAAGTCAGAATCGCCACTGATGATTACAAAGGTATCTAGATGCAGCTTGGTGTAACAAAGATCCAATGCATCCACTACCATGCGGATATCCGCTGAATTCTTACCCGATTGGCGTACATGGGGAATCTCGATCAATTCAAAAGCCGCTTCATGCATGGTTGCCTTAAACTCCTTGTAACGATCCCAGTCGCAGTAGGCCTTTTTTACCACGATATTACCTTTAAGCAGTAACCGCTCAAGAACCTTCTGGATGTTAAAGGCCGCATATTTGGCATCACGAACTCCGAGCGCAACATTCTCGAAGTCACAGAAAACAGCCATATTTTGAGTTTGATTCGATTCAGTCATTGATAGTCATCGCAAAAGCAATGTTCCTGTTAGTAGAGCAGCCATGTTACTGAATGCCATGACTTATTATAGGAAGAGAAGGATCGTGAAGTAGTGGCTAACACTACCAGCGAGTACAAACAGATGCCAGATCCCATGGCACCAGGGGTACCAGTGGTCAAGAACGAAGAACACGATGCCTGACGTGTAGAAAATCCCACCCACTAGCAGCCAGTGAAAACCCTCTGGAGGCAGGGCGGCGACCAAAGAGTCGAGGGCGAACAGGCAGAGCCAGCCCATGACCAGATAGATAATGATCGGTACCACCCTTTGTCCCCTGGACGGTAGTGCGTCCAAGACTATCCCGAACACCGCCAGCCCCCAAATCGTGCCAAACATCGACCAGCCCAAGGTGCTCTTAAGTGCTACCAACGTGAACGGGGTGTAGGTCCCTGCTATCAGTAGGTAGATGGCTTGGTGATCCAGTACCTGAAATATCCGTTTAGCCGGACCGGCCAGGCTATGATAGAGAGTAGAGATGAGATAGAGCAGGAATAGGGTGAAACCGTAAACACTGTAGCTCACGATCTTGCGGATATCGCCATCCATCGCAGCAAAAGTTACCAGCACCGCCCCACCGGCGAGCGCGAGAGCTGCGCCAACCAAGTGAGTTATGCTGTTGAATCGTTCGCCTTTGTACATGACATCTATTCTATGGACCTTGTCAATCCAGGCAGAGAAGAAGTCCTCAGGAAGACGTGGTTGATGTGTGTGGACGGATGTTTCTAGCTGTTGTGGCTAAATTATCCACAAGATTAAGTAGTGATGACAAGTGAATGAATGCCGACAATTGCTGTAATGCTACACCCACCCTTTAGGATAGGGTAAAAAAACTGTCTGATTAGCATTCAGAAATAGTTATTTCTTGTTACGGGACGACCAACCAAATGCACCGCCACCTCTGTATCCGTTCCGTAGATTGAAGGCATGTGCAGAGTTTACAGCGTATTCTGTAACCTCGGCTATGGTTCCGCGATGCAGCCCTGTAATGCGTGAGTTGCCGCAAATAAGGGTATAGCGATACCAATCCTTCTCTAATCCAAGCTCTGAATCGGTTACTTTCTCGACAGTAGCCACGCGGTAGGGCTGGTGTATGTAGTTGTCTGTGGTATGAGAGTCTGGTGAAGTTGGCTCCATCGAGTTGCCAGGAGGATTCTTTTTTATTTTCTCAGTGTTGTGAGCCTCTGTTATCCGCAGGACCATTCCCCAGAACAGGCGGCCATCAAGTGCACATATAACCTGTTGTGCATCTTTACCTTCCATCTCAATCAAACCAGTGCCGGGGCACCTGCTGTGCGTTGCACTGGAAGTCAACTTTATTGATCTGACTTTCCCGTACTGCGAAAAAAGTCTTTCTACATCCTGTTCATTGATTTCGTTGGACAGATTATCTATGGATAACAGGATCATTTGGCTCGTATACTTTGACTATTTAGGGATGCCAGGTGGAGGGAAGCCCCACCACCTTTGCAGTTTAGAGGTTTCAGGTAATGATTTCTCAAGCCTCTAGAGTGGCCGGGTTAGGCGGTTATTCGGCTTGCCCTGCCAGGGTATTATTTAATCTTCTTATCAGTGCCTGGAACCATGTGACGGACGTCCGCCACGCGGCTTGGCCTGATTAACGGTGATGTTACGCTCTTTAAGTACAGTGCCGTTCAGGGTCTTAATTGCGGTGTCTGCCTCAGCATTATTTGCCATCTCCACGAAACCGAAGCCTTTTGACTGGCCGGAGAATTTGTCCTTGATCAGAATGGCGCTGGCGACATCGCCGTATGCGCTGAATGTCTCTCTCAACTCCTCTTCTGTCACGTTGTAAGCCAGGTTTCCAATGTATATATTCATAATTACTCGTCTGTGGTTTGTGTGTTGTAAGATGAAGCACTACCGTGTAATCAAACACACAATTTACTCTGTAGTGATTTGCCATTGCTGGCGAATGATTGTCTATGCTCTTAAGCCATCACTGACCGGCTCTCGCTCTGGCATTGCTAACCAGTCGCTTATTCTATGAACTGTGCAACGGGCTTTGCCATACCAGCTGGAGGAGCACCTTATTCTATTTTCAAAATTAGCAGGTAACTCTTCGTTTATGTAACTCATAACTATGATATTGAAGAGTACTGAAGAAGCTAGGTAAGGCTATGCTAGATGGTCGGTCGAATATTAAGGAACACGATGGTATTGTTTCACTCCCACGCGTTTCCCTTTAAGGTATTCTCCATTGAGTTTTCGAATGATCCTCAGTGCTGCATCATCAGGTGTCACATTAATCAGCCCGCTACGCTGAGTCACACCCATGTTATTGGTGTCGGATAAAATACCACAGCTGACAATTTTCGGCGGAGCAGAGAAAGGAAGGCGAAACCACTTTTCAAGAACTCTATTAATAAAGTCTCTCAAATCCTTGCGTGTAGTCGAATCAGTAATTCTCGGTATAAGTAATTTCATATTTTCACGGACTTCTGTTCAGAGAAAAACCCAAGGTACGGTGGTTTGGGTGGGTGCTGCGCATCACGTGGGCACGAAGCTTCACCGGTAGCTATTTCGGCTCTGTCCCTCTCCAAGTCAACCGTGCCAAATGGCTAGACGATATCTTATTTCTTCAAGGAAGCATGCACTTATCCCGTTGCTTACGATAAGGTCTGTTACACTCCCAGTTATTGCCTGTATAATCCAGGTGAGCGTTCTTTGGCACCTGCAAAGCGACGCAAGCCTGTTTGCCCGCTCGGTACCCTCGCTCACACTCCCAGCCCGGCCCGTACGAGGAGTCTGTCAAGTATCCGTTCGTAGGTACCTTGATAGCGGCGCATATCTCGTTGACTGCTCGGTACCCACGTTCGCACTCCCAGCCAGATTCGCTAGATGAGTCCGTTAAGTATCCATTCGAGGGCACTTTAATGGCGACGCAAGTCGCCTTGACCGCTCGGTACCCGCGATCGCATTTCCAGCCTTTGCCGTACGATGAGTCTGTCAAATATCCGTTTTCAGGCACCTGGGTAGCGACACATGCTTTATCGACGGGTTGAAATCCACGATTGCATGTCCATCTATTGAGTCCGGATGTATTCAGATAAGCATTTGGTGGCAGCTTGATGATGACACAGGTCTCGTCTACTTCACGATAGCCTCTATTGCATTCCCAACCGGTGCCATAGGACCTATCTGTTGGGTATGCATTGACAGGCACCTTGACGGCAACGCAAGCATTGTTCGATTCGCGATAACCTCGGTTACACTCCCATCCGTTTCCATATTTCTTGGTGCTTGCATGTTCAGGTATCTCGGCGGGGCCACTTTTGGATAGCACGCTGCTGGGAATTGTTGTCAGTAGCGCCAAAAGCAACAGAAGGTGAATTGAAATAATAGGTAGTTGTCGCGTTATAATCATGGGTCATTCCTTCTTGTCGATATTGGGGCCCCTGTTCGTTAGTGGAAAAATGAACTTGCGGGCGCGCTATTTGGTATCGAGCGGGACTCTCGCCTTGCGAGAGATAGGATCAAGCTCCGGTTAGCACAGCATTCGGTGGCTGCTGCTAGGTTCATGGAGCCAAGGTCCAATCAATGTACACTCGTATTTGTAACCCGCTGATATAGCATCAACGGAATCCAGAATTAGAAGCGTTTGCTGTCAACTGACGGAGAAAGGAACTCAGAGAGTAGGGCGGGGTTCGTGTTTCTAACCTGGATGAAGTATAGACTAAGTCCTTTCAAAAAGCACTGACGTTCAAAAATAAGTTATAGATCCTGCTGAAAGTTTCCACGCATTGTCTTCAGGCGGGATTAATTAAAAGATCGCTATTGGATTGGCCGAGATCAGCTGAGAAGATCTCACTCAATCAGCTCAGTTAATTTGCTTTTTAGATACAATGAGAGGATGCTCGACTAAGCACTTCGTCTGTAAGTAGGCAAGCTTCTCTGCCGCACAACATTGACCGAAAGGTCACTATTGCTCGTCATACTCCTTTCTCGCGGACTCCATTCTGCCAACCGCTGTTATTCAATAGCTTCCCGTCACTAAGGAAAGCAAATCGCAGCGCATGCTTAATCCACTCAGGACCACTGTATGAATCAATTCACAAACTATGATCAGGGTGCCGAAACATCCAGTCACGACGACGGAAGTCGTTTCTTGGAACTGGCCGACCAGAGCTGGAATCGCAATAAATCCGCTTACTTGGCGAGAAACGAGGGAATCAGCTTAAACGACGAACACTGGGCCGTGATAGTTTGCCTGCGCAGACACTATCTTGAGCATGGTCTACCAAGAAATGTAGGGACATTGGCTAAAGCCCTCGATCAGCAATTATCAGATCTGGGTGGAAGCGAATATCTGAATCTCCTCTTTCCAGGCGGCCCGGTTACACAAGGCAGCCGCCTTGCAAACCTTAGCATGCCCGACGTCAATGCCACCGGTATTTCGTTTGGCAGAAGGGATTGAGAAGCCAGGTGAATAATAGAGGAGAGCAACCCAATGCCATCGCATAACGGTAACGGCGGACAAGGTAATCCCTGGGGTAGTCGGATGACACCTCCCGATCTTGACGATCTGATTCGGCAGGGGCGAGATCGGCTAAAACAGATAGTGCCGAGTGGCGGCCCACGCGGAGCTATCGTCCTAGCCGTTCTTTTGCTGGTCGGTCTGGGAGCCTGGACGGCCTATTACACAGTGCCGAGTGACTCGGTCGCGGTGGTGCAACGTTTCGGTAAGTATCTCAAGAATGTCGAGCCGGGGTTGCATTTCAAACTACCGCTGGGCATCGACATGGCGACTATCGTACCGGTCAAACGACAGTTGAAACAGGAATTCGGCTTCACCACCCCCGGCGCCAGCAATCCGTATCAGACTCCCCGTGACGGCAGGCGGGAAACGGAAATGGTGACAGGCGACCTCAACGCTGCACTGGTGGAATGGGTGGTGCAATATCGCATCTCCGACCCCGTCAAATTCCTCTTCGAGGTTCGGGAGCCGAGCGAAACGCTGCGTTACGTGTCCGAATCCGTGATGCGTGAAGTCGTCGGCGATCGCACCGTGGACGAGGTGATTACCATCGGCCGGCAGGAGATCGAAACCGAAGCGTTAGCCAAGATGCAGACGCTCTCGAGCAAGTATGTCATGGGGATCAGCATCGATCAGGTGCAGCTGAAGAACATCAATCCACCGCAACCGGTGCAGGAGTCGTTCAACGAGGTCAACCAGGCGCAGCAGGAGAAGGAGAAACTGATCAACGAGGCCCGGCGCGATTACAACAAGGTGATCCCGTTAGCCGAGGGTGAAAAGGATCAGCGGATCCGTGAAGCCGATGGCTACCGGCTCAAGCGAATCAATGAAGCGGAAGGTGATGTCGCCCGCTTCAGCGCCCTGTTGGCGGAATACAGTAAGGCCCCTGAAGTCACTCGCCGCCGCATCTATCTCGAGACCCTGCAGGAGGTCATGCCGCGCATAAACTCCAAGATCATTGTCGATGAACAGACACACGGTATCCTGCCGCTGTTGAATCTCGATACCCGCAACGGAGATCGGCCATGAATAAATCAATCGCTATGTTGGTGGTCTTGGGTATTGGTGGCTATGTCTTGATGAGCTCGATCTATACGGTGAGTGAAGTCGAGCAGGTGATTATTACCCAGTTCGGTAAGCCGGTCGGCGACCCCGTGACTTCCGCTGGTCTGAAGTTCAAGCTGCCCTTCATCCAGGAGGTCAATCCGATCGATAAGCGGGTGCTAGAGTGGGACGGCAGTCCGTCGGATATGCCGACCAAGGACAAGCTCTATATATCAGTCGACCTATTCGCCCGCTGGCGGATCACGGATCCCCTCCAGTATTTTTTGCGCTTGCGCGATGAACGTAGCGCGCAATCCCGCCTCGACGATATTCTGGGCAGCGAAACCCGTAATGCGGTCGCCAAGCATGAGCTGATTGAGATCATCCGCACCACCAAGGATCGTGTGCCGCTACGCGACGCCTTCCTGACCGACGCGGAACAGAAACTGGATATGGGCGCGCTGGTGCCGATCCAGAAGGGACGTAAACTGGTGGAGCAGGAGATCTTTGCCGCAGCCGCCGAGAAGGTGCGAGTGTTTGGAATCAAATTGCTGGATATCCGCTTCAAGCGCATCAACTACAACGAAAGCGTGCGCCCGAAGATCTATGATCGCATGATCAGCGAACGTCGTCAGATCGCCGAACGCTTTCTCTCGGAAGGCAACGGCGAGGCCGCCAGAATCCGCGGCAATCGTGTGCGTGATCTAAACAAGATCCAGTCCGAAGCCTACAGGCAGGTCGAGGAGATCCGCGGCGTGGCAGACGCGAAAGCCAGCGAAATATACGCGGAGGCCTACAACCAGAGTCACGAATCGGTGGCGTTCTATGAATTCACCCGGACTATGCAGGCCTACAAGTCAATGATTGCGGAAAATACTACTCTGGTCCTTTCCACGGACAGCGACCTGTTTAAATTCCTGAAAGGGATGAGTCCAGATGGCGTGGGCGTCCCGCTCCAGGCGTCCGGTGTCAAACAATGACATCGGGCTATCCGAAACTCTATGAATCGAGGAGATCATAATGAGTGAACAAGACAAAACCCTGATGGCCGAATATGGTATTACCAGCACACCAAAGACGGTGTACTTTTACAAAGAGTACCGGTACGACAGGCTTTCAGATGCGCTCAGTTATGCCAAGAGTGATACTAAGCGAACTGAAGCGGGTGGCGAACCCACCACGCCAGCCTGATAATCGGGCTTGTAGTCAACCAGCATACCTTCCATGTCCGGCTTACCCGGCTGCGCCGGACCAGAAGGTGGCGCCCTTGGCGAGGAATTCGTCGTAGCGCATGTAGTGCGATCCGTCGCAGGAAAAGGTCAGGCTCACCATGCCGTTGAAAATATTGACGGAGGCCGTGCGTAAATAGATGGTCATATCCACTTTGCGCAGACCCTTCATGGCGCTCAGAATCCGGTTAATCTCGGCCCGCGGTATCTTGGCATCCTCGGGATACGGCCGCGATGGGTACAACAGACAAATGTCCGGATCCATGAGTGCTTCCTGGTCCAGGATGCGATAGCGCAACGGGTCGTCGATGGTCCAAATGGTGGCTTGGCTGCTCGAGAAATGAATTTGGCATTGGAACACACCGCGTTCCGCGAGCAGTTCCTCCAGAATCGACAGTGCATTCTGCATATGGCGGTCCATCGGGCTTTCGGTCCGGGTCTGCTGGAACAGCGTACTGCGGATTGCCGGGTCGCCCTTCACCT
The DNA here is from genome assembly GCA_039714615.1 of Pseudomonadota bacterium. Lineage (GTDB taxonomy): Bacteria > Pseudomonadota > Gammaproteobacteria > JAAEPA01 > JAAEPA01 > JAAEPA01. The sequence goes on from JBDLIZ010000021.1 coordinate 16,851, forward strand.
GCCGCCAGTCATGAGGCTCCTGGTATAATGTAGAAGTCACTGGCAGGCCGCGCAGGTCGAAGTCCGCCCCCAGATACCCCAAGGTGCCTGCCCCGACACCACGACTTGCAGTGCGGTCAGCGAGGGTCGATGCACTGCCGGGTTGATGTAGGCGTCCGACAACAAAAACCCCCAAGCCGGCATCACCTCCTTCATGTAGGGGCGCTCTGAGTGATTGATGTGATAGTGCTCGAGGGTTAGCCCGGAATTGCTGATGTGGTCGCTGAACTGCACACCGTCGGTGCCGACGACATACAGATAGGTGCAATAAGGTATGCTCGAGAAGCCTTCCAGAAGCACCGTATTCAGCCCGTCCCGATCGCCCCAAACCGGTACGCATTTCTCGGCCAGCAGCGCGAGCGGCTCTCGGAGCATCCGCGCCAGTTCTTCGCGTTGCCGGTAGATGCTGTCTTTCCAGGAGGGTTTCATGAACTCGTCAGAATTCAGTTGTATATCAGGCAAAAATCGTCTCCCGTATTTGCGCAGACTGTGATTCGACGGTCATTGTTGCGATAAGATGGTTTGTATTCAGCGTACTCAATAAAGGAATTATTTCGATGCTTGTGACTTTGCGACAAATTGTACAGGAAGTCAGCGCCGCAACATATCTGGATGACGTCCTGGACATCATTGTGCACCGGGTCAAAGAGGCGCTGTCAATCGATGCCTGCGCCGTGTATTTGACCGATGTGGAATGCAACCAATACGTCTTGATGGCAGCAGATGGCTTTCACCAGGCATCCATAGGCGAGGTTCGCATAGATCGACAGGATGGTCTTCTGGGCTTGGTCGGGGAACGCCGCGAGCTGATGACGGTAACGGACGCGGCGACTCACCCACGCTACCTCCCATCTACTGCAACAGGGGAAGAGCGCTATCAATCCTTTCTCGGCGTACCCTTGATCCATTATCACCATGTCCTGGGCGTGTTGGTGGCCTGGAAACGGGCACCGGGCCAATTCGATAAGGACGAGGTGACTTTTTTCCTCACGATTGCAGCGCAACTGGCAAAGGCTATCCACCAAGCGGTGGAAGTCGACGAAGTCGCCAGGATGCTGAGCGGAGAAAAGCAGGGGGAGGCCTTCATCCAGGGGATGCAGATGGCTGCCGGCCTGGCCATCGGTACTGCCGCGCTGCTTGATCCACTGGCCGAGCTGGAATCGATACCGGATCGCCAGACCCAGGACATCGCTGCCGAGGAGACCACTTTCAGGTCCGCGGTTGCCGCTGTTCACGAGGAATTGCGCGCCAGCAGTGAGCGCCTGGCCGTTGATGTGCCCAGCGAGGTGCGCGCCTTATTCGATGTCTATGCCATGCTGCTGGGCAGTGACGGTTTGGTGTCAGACGCCCTCGCGCGGATTCGCGCCGGCAACTGGGCCCCAGGGGCATGGCGGGATACCATTGCCAATCATGCAAAGGTCTTCGAGCAAATGGAAGACCCCTACTTGCGCAAAAGTGCGGAAGACATCCGCACCATAGGCCAGCGTGTTCTTCTTCAGCTCCAGGCAGAAGCCAAAGACTCAAGACAGTACCCTCAACAGTGTGTCCTGGTGGGCGATACGGTGAGCATCATGGAAATCTCCGCCGTGCCGATAGGACAACTCGCCGGCATCATCTGCATGCACGGTTCGGCCCTGTCCCACATTGCCGTTATGGCGCGCGCCCTGGGCATCCCCGCCGTCGTGAGCCTTGCGCCCATGCCCATCGGGCGTTTGGACGGCTGCGAGATGGTGATCGATGGTGACCAGGGGCGCATCTACATAGAACCGTCACGCGTCGTGGTTGAGGCGTACCAGCAGCTCATTGGCGAACAACAGGCTCGATCCGAGCGGCTCATGGGGCTGCGCGACCTGCCGGCCGAAACACCAGACGGTGTCCGGCTGCCACTGTATGCGAATGTCGGGCTGCCCTCCGATATCCTAGACGCGAGAGACAGCGGTGCCGAAGGTGTCGGTCTGTATCGTACTGAATATCACTTTCTGTTGCGTGAAGCCTTTCCGCTCGAGGACGAGCAGTACCAGATCTATCGCGAGGTGCTGGAGAACTTCACACCAAGCCCCGTGACCCTGCGTACGCTCGATGTAGGCGGCGACAAGATTCTGCCCTATTTTCCCGTGCAGGAAGACAACCCGTTTCTGGGTTGCCGCGGAATCCGGTTCTCGCTCGATCACCCGGAAATCTTCCTTATTCAACTGCGGGCCATGTTGCGAGCCAACGCAGGTCTTAACAACCTGCAAGTCCTCTTTCCCATGATCAGCAGGGTCAGTGAATTGGACGAGGCCATGGGTCTGTTGGCGCGTGCTTACCGGGAACTGCTGGAAGAAGGTCTGACCGCTGCAAAAATCCGCGTGGGGGTGATGATTGAAGTACCGTCCGCGATCTTTTTGGCGGACACCCTGGCGGACCGCGTGGATTTTCTCTCCATCGGGACCAATGATCTCACCCAGTACATGCTGGCTGTGGACAGGAACAATGCGCAGGTGGTGACACCATACGACAGTCTGCATCCGGCCGTCCTCAATGCAATCCACCATGTCATCAAAGCGGCGAATCGGCGCGGCAAGCCCGTAAGTGTATGTGGCGAAATGGCGGGTGATCCGGCTGGGGCGCTGTTGCTATTGGGTATGGGGGTCAATGCCCTGAGCATGAGCGCCGCGAGCCTCGTGCGCGTCAAACTAGTCATTCGAAGTTTCACGCTACAACGGGCGCGGTTACTCCTTGACGAGGCACTCGGAATGGAGGATGGATTTGCCATCCATCGCCTGCTGAGTGGCGCACTTGAAGAGGTGGGGGTTTAGTTGGGGTTGAGGGGCGGTGATCGCTCGGTCGCTGCCAATATCCCCGGGGATCACGGTCAGTCGATCCAGGTGCCGTCGTGGTACTCTTGGCCCGACTTGTTGAGAACCTGGTAGCGGGACTCGCCCTCGTTGTTGGCAACCTCGCAAGTTCCCCAGGGTCGGGCGGAATCGCTGGAAGTGTTCTACATCTCCCATGGCGCTCAATATTAGACGTCCCGTCAAGGGCGCCGGTCACGGTGTGAACTCAGGAAGCCTTGACGATCAAGGGGGCGGGATCCCCGGCATGCTTCTTCTTCAGCCGGTTGGCCGCCTTCTTCTCCTTCGGTGACAGTAAGGCCTGTTTTTTTACTTCCCGGTTGGATCGCTGGGATTTGGGCATGGTGTTTACTCCTGATTATATTGCAGGGACGCCTGCAGAGGGGTTCGAGACGGAGTTGAAGGGCGTTTGCCCTGGTATTCCGATCAGTCCTGCACTGTTGTGTGCCTTTACGTATCGTTGAGTAAAGGCGTGTGGCAGTGGCAAAACTGGTTATTCACGGATCGTGCGGCGTACGAGTATTTTGGCACCCGTCCGCCGAGGGTTCTCAACCGCCGCGATCGTCTTCATCTGTGGCGGAGTACGGCAGGCACCTATTGGGATGGTCGATCGGCAGGCCAACATACGACTTGCGGGTCGCCTCGGTTTCGAAATAGACGGTCAGATTGCCGTCCTCCAGAGACGGATGACTTGTTACATCTTTGATGTCGTTGCCAGTCATGGGGTCGATGGTATTGATGCGATGTTCCGGCTCGTGCACCCGAGGACTCTGGGCCTGATCACGGGGCATCGGATCAGCTGCGACCCAATTCAGGGATTCGAACTTGAGTGCGGTTGCCGTGCCGGGAAAGTTGGATGTCAACATGGTAATCTCCTGTGACTCATGGCCGCCGCTTGTAAGGCTGCGCGTTATGCGCCGCTCCCTGCGGAAACTCCACCCCGTGTTGATTACGCCGATGCTTCCGGCTTGGGATGTGGTGATGGTTACCTATACCTTAGTCTTTTACTTGGTAAATAGCTCATCACATTTATTGATGAGACGAAGGGCGCACTTGGTTGTCGTCTTCGACTACACTGGGCGCACTGAACATTGTTCGGTGCTATGTACGCTGGCGAACGGACGGCCTTGAGAGAGAGGAGGAGAGTATCGATAGGCGCATTACCTGTCCGTGATTGCCAGGCTCGATTTTGAACTGAGTATTTAACATTTCTGAAGAGAATCGTCCGGATGGCGCCTCC
>JBDLIZ010000022.1:0-20757 GCA_039714615.1 Pseudomonadota bacterium
AAACCCATAGCGATTCTCCGTTTACACTCAATGACAAGACCTCATTCCGCCCTGGAGGCCTGTTCCTCAATACCTGACACCGCATCAGGACCCAAACCTTGATGCGCCAATATGAACAATGCGATGAAACCACAAATCTGCGGTTTCGTGAACAATCTTTTCTTGATTACTATCCTTTGCCGCTATCACAATCTCGATGGATTCCTCACCGATCTTTTTGAGTATGGCATCCAAACCCATACTGTAAAGATTCGCCATATAAGGACTGCTGGGATCGACCCGTTTGTAGATTTCAAGGATATCTGCCAAGCGGCGCAAGATGTCCCCCTGCTCGCTCACGAGCGGGTCTCCTTGGATTCTGTCCTCATGGTCTCGTCTCTTACCCGGCGGCCTAACAAAAACTGCCTGTATTGACCGGTATGACAAAAAACTCTGCCATCTTGTTCAATCTGAGGCCGAAAAACTTCTTTGCCGTCTTCCACACGAGAAATGGTTGTCCGGTAAACAGTATATACTGGCGAATTGCTAGGAGGCTGTCCGAGAATGGCGACCGTAGCGAGGGCAAGGCTGGCTGAGCCAGATTTTTCGTTCATTTGAGGCGAATATTGGCCATATTTAACGAACATGAACGGGAAATCCGGCCAGCCAGACTTGTCCGCAGTAGGTTGGCTCATTCTCGGGCAGCCTCCTAGGGCTCCACGGTAGCTGGCCTTACCATTTGGTCGCGTTCATGTGCATAGCTTAACACACGTCGCAAGGCGAGATTGGCAATAGCCTTAATGGGTCTGTTTCAGTCTATGTTGCCTTTAACGAGGGTCTCGGCCTCATTGAAGTTTATAGTGCCTTCATACAAAGCTCTGCCAATAATCACAGCTTCGATACCCTCATCCTCTACTGCGCAAAGTGCTCTAATATCATCAAGATTGGTGACCCCTCCGGAGGCGATCACCGGGATATGTATTTGCTGGGCAAGCCGCACCGTGGATTCCACATTGACTCCTTTCATCATGCCATCCCGGTTGATATCGGTATAGATTATCGCGGCAGCACCGTCGTTCTCAAAACGCTGGGCCATTTCGATGACATCATGATTGGAAAGCTTAGACCAACCGTCTATCGCAACCTTTCCGTCTTTGGCATCCAGGCCCACGATGATGTGCCCGGAAAACTCAAGGCAGAGAGCGTTAACGTAGTCAGGAGCAGTAACCGCCTTGGTACCGATGATAGTATATTGCACTCCGGCATCTAGATAGGCCTGCACCGTCTCAGCATCACGTATACCACCACCGACCTGAACCGGTAAATCGGGATAGGCAGAGGTAATCTGTCGAATCACCCCAGCGTTAACTGGACGTCCCGCAGTCGCACCATCTAGATCGATGATATGCAACCGCCTCGCTCCAGCGTCTACCCACTTTGCAGCCATCTCTACCGGATTATCAGCAAAAACGGTCACATCATCCATCCGTCCCTGTCGCAATCGCACACATTTACCATCTTTAAGGTCTATGGCCGGAATCAATAACATATGCAATCTCTCATTAAACTGAGTTCAAAATGATATCTATTGAGAATGGGGTCTTAGGGTACATTACACCTTACGCGATCAAACGTAGTGTGCGCCTGAGTTATGGATGGATTGTTGGAATGACACACCAAGACGAAGGCATATATACCCATGACTATAAGCTGCCTTTTGTTGACGGTAGCATGTCTGACATTCTCGGATCGAACTCAGCCGCCATGCGCAATGCTCGCCCAAATGCCTTGAAGATGGTTTCCGCAATATGATGGGCATTGCTACCCCGAAGATTATCTATATGCAAGGTCACCTGAGCATGATTGACGAAGCCTTGGAAGAACTCCCTCAACAAATCAACGTCAAATTCACCAATCCGTGCACGGGGGTAATTCACTGCATACACCATTCCCGCTCGGCCCGAAAAGTCCACCACCACCCGTGAAAGGGCCTCGTCCAAAGGCACATAGGCATAACCATAACGCCGAATCCCCTTTTTGTCACCTAATGCCCGCCTGAAGGACTGCCCCAAGGTAATACCAATGTCCTCTACAGTGTGATGAGCATCGATATGCAAGTCGCCTTTGGCATGTATCTCCATATCAAACAAGCCATGTCGAGAAACCTGATCGAGCATGTGTTCCAGAAAGGGGACTCCGGTCTGGAAATTGCTTTTTCCCTCGCCGTCAAGATTGAGACGGATAGAAATCTGAGTCTCTAATGTATCGCGCTTTATGACTGAAGATCGATGGGTCATGGAGGTAAATTGATTAATAAGGCGATCCGACCGACTCCTAAGAATACACCGAAGCTTACCAATTGAACACAATAAGGGACATTTAGTCCGTCCCGTAGCGGGTTGGCAAGGCCTGCAACCAGAACGTAACCGGTCCGTCGTTGACCAGATAGACCTGCATATTGGCACCAAACTGGCCGGCAGCCACATCATCATGGCGCCGCTGAGCCAACTCTAAAAGGCTCAGATACAAGCGCTTACCGTGAACAGGTTCGGCTGCCGCCGAAAAACTTGGTCGCATCCCCTTGCGGGTATCTGCCGCTAGGGTAAACTGCGGCACCAGCAGTAGGCCACCCTGAATCTCACCAATATTTCTATTCATTCTGCCACTGGAATCAGGAAACATGCGATATCCCAAGATTCGTTCTAATATTCGTTCTACCTGAAACTTACCATCGCCTCTCTCCACCCCCACCATGGCGAGCGTACCTCTACCAATTTTTCCTACAATATGCCCTCCAACCTCCACCTGGGCGGATCGAACCCTTTGAATCAAAGCGATCATGGTTGAGTATGCCAGTAGAGGACCTATCTTGCCGGTGAGAAATGCGGGTTAGCCCGCTGGCATTTCGTGACCCTTGCATATCGGACCGTAAGGTGAATCCCGGTGTTTATCGTGGTAGTGCATGCGATAGTTCACAAACCGATGCGGATCATCAAAATGCATAAAGGGATTGCCACTGATTTGCTCGTCCATGGTTGAGATTTCTTTTTCTGCGTAATTATGCCCTGGTAAAATGACTGTTTCCCCGGGCAACTTCTCCTTCATGTCTTTAAGTGTAACGAACATCTGCTCGGGATCACCACCACGCAGATCGCAACGGCCGCAACCGAATACAAACAAGGTATCTCCAGTTATCAGCTGGTCGCCCAAACGATAACAGGCCGAACCAGGCGTATGCCCGGGTGTATGCAGCACTTCGATTTCCGATTCACCCAACGAAATCACATCAGCACCATGGTGTAGTGATGGCATATCCAGCCCCTTGCCCCAAAACTGCGCCTCTGCCTTTAGCAAGTGCAGCTGTGCATCAAAACTATTCAGCACTTCTTCTATACCATTGATGTGATCATGGTGACTGTGCGTCAACAGGATATCGGTGATCCTTACGCCATGTTTCTCTGCCAGCGCCAGCACTTCAGAAACTTCCCAAGCCGGATCAACCACCGCCGCCCTACCACTGGCATGATCCTCAATCAGGTAAACAAAGTTTTCCATAGGCCCCAGCTCAAGGGCGTATATCGAGAATGGCACCGTCTGATGCATCAATGTTGCCTCGCTTAGCAATGGCTCAACAAAAACCGAGCATTGCATGCTCGGTTGATTACAAGTTACAGCAAGTTTCCGTCGAAATAAAGTTAAATACGCTGTGCATATTGAAGACAATTAAACCGAAATCAACAATTTCCAGCAATTAAAACATTCGTCCTTTTTTTGGAAAACAACAATACCTGCTCCGGGAAACAGATTTGCTTGGAGATTCCATCTTAAGTGAAATATTATCCTATACTCATGAAGACTAAACTAAGACTGCCTAAATCATTATTGCGTCTGACAGGCCGAGCCATTATGGATTTTAGCATGATAGGCGAAGGCGACCGGATTATGCTGGGCCTGTCTGGTGGTAAGGATTCTTTGACCCTGTTGCATCTGCTACTGCATTTTCAGCGTCATGCCCCCATCGATTTCGAACTCGGTGTACTGACGATTGACCCTCAAGTCGATGGATTCGACCCCTCTGCACTTATACCCTATGTAAAATCGATGGGATTGAAATATCACTATCGCCGGGAACCGATTCTGGAACTCGCCCAGACGCACATGAAGAAAAACTCATTCTGTGCGTTTTGTGCACGCATGAAACGGGGCCTGATGTATGACACGCTGCGCAAACATGGTTACAACATACTGGCCCTAGCCCAGCACTTAGACGATCTGGCGGAAAGTTTCCTGATGTCGGCATTCCACGAAGGCCGACTCAACACCATGAAGGCACACTATCTCATTGATGCTGGAGATCTGCGAGTAATCCGGCCAATGGTCTATGTGCGGGAACGGCAAACCCGGGATTTCGCTGCGAACTGTGCGCTGCCGGTGATCGAAGAAAGCTGTCCGGCCTGTTTCTCCATGCCAACCCAACGCGCCTATATGAAATCTATGCTTGACAGAGAGGAGCGAGCTAATTCACAGTTATTCAAAAGCCTGTTATCTGCAATGCGTCCGCTTATGAAAAAGGGTATGCCAGGAGCCTGAATGAGTTACCTCATTCCAACGAACATCGCCTCATTACGAAACCCCTGAGTGACATCCCCTACGGTAGCCTCCTCTCGGTATAAGAGCAGTCTGAGTGAGGCGAACATGCTCAGCAACTCGTTGGGGCGCAGACGATAGGCCGGGTTGCTCGGGCCGTGATTGTCCACCGCATCTTGGATAAAGGTCTGATAGAAAAGCAGCCCGTTAGGCTTGAGGGCAGCAACCAAGGCCGGCGCCAGGCGCCGCTCAAGAAATCTTGAAACGACGATAACATCAAAACTGTTTCTTATTGGTGGGGACATCACCACATCCCTGGCCTTGGCATCCAGGCAAATACCGTTATTTTTTGCGAAGTTCCGTAGTTTATTGACAACCACCTCGGAAACATCCCAAGCCGTGGTATCCAGGCCTTGTCTCGCCAGCAGGAGGGCATTGGCACCCAAACCACATGCCACTTCGAGGGCCTTGCCTCGACGGGGTAACAAATGCTTATTTTCCGATAGCACTAACGCTGGGCGGCCCTCAGCGATGCCCGCATCCTGGTAACGCCCGTCCCATTTTTCAGTAAGATCTGTCACTTGATTTTATTCTATGAGCTATTTACGCCAGAAAGTCGGCGTAATCAAAACCAGCAAGGTAAATATCTCCAGACGCCCCAATAACATGGAAACACAGAGTGTCCATTTTGAAACATCATTTAGGCCAGCATAATTACTACCCACCTCGCCTAGTCCCGGTCCCAAGTTATTCAGTGTCGCCGCCACCGCAGAAAAGGCCGTCACCTGATCATATCCTGCCGCCATCAGGATCAACAGCATGACAGCGAAGACCGCTACGTAAGTCGAGAAAAACCCCCAGACCGCTTCAATAATTCGATCATCCATTGGCTTACGGCCTATCTTCACGACAATCTGGGCATTCGGATGAACCAAACGCACCAGTTCACGCATGCCCTGTTTGGTGAGCAACAAGCAGCGGATGACCTTTATGCCCCCGCCGGTAGATCCTGCACATCCCCCCACAAAACTTAGGAATAATAATAATACGGGCAAAAAACCGGGCCAAGTATAATAAGCGGCGGTGGTAAAACCCGTGGTGGTTCCTATGGAGACCGCTTGGAAGATGCCGTGATGCAAGGCGCTGCCAAAGATAGAATAGGTGGCAGTACCGTAAAGATATACAACACATATCGCTGCCACGACGCTCAGCACACCGACATAGGTCTTGAACTCGGCATCACGGACATAAGTCAGCAGACTCTGGGTACGCCATGCAATGAAATGGAGCCCGAAATTTGCCCCCGATAGCAGCATGAAAATCACGGCGATGGCCTCTATCATGGCACTGTCGAAATACCCCATGCTGGCATCATGGGTGGAAAAACCACCTATGGCCACGGTCGAGAAACTGTGCGAAATCGCATCAAACATGTCCATACCGGCCAGCCAATAGGCGATGGCACAAACAATGGTCAGACCTAGATAGAGATACCACAGCGCCTTGGCGGTTTCCGTAATTCGCGGAGTGAGCTTGGTATCCTTAACGGGGCCGGGCGTCTCCGCACGATAGAGTTGCATCCCTCCAACACCGAGGATGGGTAGTATTGCCACCGCCAAGACAATGATGCCCATCCCTCCCAACCACTGAAGCTCCTGTCGATAGAAAAGAATGGACTTGGGCAATGTATCAAGCCCCACCAGCACCGTAGCTCCGGTGGTCGTTAATCCTGAGAGAGATTCGAATACGGCATCAGTCACCGACACCGAAGGGCGCTCTGAAATGATCAGGGGCAAGGCCCCAAACAATCCAAGCACCGTCCAAAAAATGACCACGACAACAAAACCGTCGCGCAGGCGCATCTCCCTTTTAACCTTCATTACTGGCAGCCAGCACAAAGTGCCAGTAAACAATGTCACGGCGAAAGCATCCAAGAAAGCCATCACGGCTCCATCACCATACCACCATCCGATCATCGCTGGCGGCAACATGGTAAGGCTGAACACCATCAGCAAGAGGCCGAGAATGCGCTGTATTACAGTAAATTGCATGGAACCCCAGGGGCGTCTCGTCAGGATTGTGTCACTGCATTAAAGGGATCGATCATTCTGCTTTACACTTTATTACGCGGTCGAAAGGGCTTGACATGTTGATCGGTCCCCATTAAATAAATGTGATAGCAACCTGAAACAGTGCCTCAACCTCGGAAATGTATTTCTTGTCCATCAGAAACATGATGATGTGATCTTCGGATTCGATCACCGTATCATGATGCGCGATGATGACTTCCTGGCCACGCACGATGGCACCAATATTGGTACCTGGAGGTAGTTTTATTTTCTCAATAGGACGCCCCACCACCTTTGAGGTGCTTCGGTCCCCATGAGCGACGGCTTCAATCGCCTCGGCCGCCCCTCGCCGCAACGAATGCACGGCAACCACATCGCCACGGCGCACATGGGTCAAGAGTGTACCAATGGTCACCTGCTGTGGTGAGATGGCGATATCGATGATACCGCTTTCCACCAGATCGACATAACTAGGACGGTTGATCAATGACATCACCTTGCGAACCCCTAGTCTTTTAGCCAACATCGCAGACAGGATGTTGGCCTCGTCATCATTGGTCAGCGCACAAAACACATCGGTGTGTTCTATGTTCTCTTCCAGCAACATGTCTTTATCCGCGGCGTCACCATAAAGCACGATCGTCCTGTCTAGAATTTCGGCCAGGTACCTGGCACGCCGTGCATCACGTTCAATGATCTTGACCTGATAGCGATGCTCCAGGGCTCGGGCGAGATGGACACCGATATTTCCACCGCCAGCCAATACGATTCGTTTGTAGGGTTTATCGACCTTGCGCAATTCGCTGGTCACGGCCTCGATATTCTTATTGGCGGCCAGAAAAAACACCTCATCGCCTGGCTCGATCACGGTATGACCATCGGGATGAATCGCCCGGTCATGACGGAATATGGCCGCCACGCGGGATTGAATATCAGGCATGTGCTCCTTGATGGCACGTAGCTCTTGCCCTATAAGGGGGCCACCATGATGAGCCCTGACGGCAACCAGCTGTACCCGGCCATTGGCAAAGTCCAACACTTGTAGCGCCCCCGGGTGTTCGATAAGACGCTGAATATATTGGTTGACCAATAATTCGGGGCTGATCAGAACATCGATCGGTAAAGCCTCCTGAACAAACAGGTTGGAATAGGTAAGATATTCGGTCGCGCGGATGCGCGCGATCTTGGTTGGAGTATGAAACAATGTATAGGCGATCTGGCAAGCCACCATATTGGTTTCGTCGCTGTCGGTCACCGCAATGACCATATTCGCATCCTGCGCCCCGGCCTGCTCTAATACACTTGGATGCGAGGCCCGACCGCTGACAGTACGCAAGTCAACACGATCTCGCAGTTCCTGCAATACCTCATTGCGTTTATCCACTACCGTGATATCGTTGGCCTCGTTGGCAAGACTGTGGGCCAATGACTGACCGACCTGACCGGCTCCCAAGATAATAATCTTCATTCTGCGTCTATATATCCTTGGGATTAATACCCAAAGCCCGTAGTTTGCGATAAAGGTGGGTTCTCTCCATACCTATGCGTTTAGAAAGCTTGCTAACGCTACCGCCAGTGTGTTTTAACTGGTGCGTTAGATAGATACGCTCAAATACCTCGCGCGCCTCTCGCAATGGCAATTCGAACACATTTTGCTGCCACTGCTGTCCCTCCTCGGCTGGCGCACTTCGTCCGCCCAGCGCAGTTTCAACCTCAGTCACGGTAATTTCTTCCGAGACCCCCAAAATGAGTAACCGTTGCACGAGGTTGCGTACCTCGAGGACGTTGCCTGGCCATGGATAATGGAGCAACCTGTTCTGTGCCGAAATGGAGAAATGCCGATAGGGCAAACCTTCCCGTGAGCAATAGAAGTCCACATAAAACTGTAATAGCTCGGGAATATCCTCAGCATGGTCACGAAGTGGCGGTACACTCAAAGGGACTACGTTCAAACGGTAAAACAGATCATCACGAAAACGGTTGGCCTTGACCTCACGCAACAAATCCCGGTGGGTAGCGGCGATGACTCGCACGTCGACCTGCACCGGTTCACGTCCCCCACTTCGCACAAAGTTCCCACTTTCCAGGGCATTGAGCAAGCGCCCTTGGGCAGACAGATCCATACCAGAAACCTCATCCAGAAATAGTACCCCTCCATTGGCCTGCTCCAGTAGACCATAGTGCACGCTATTCCCTGTTTCGCTGCCGAACAACTCCATTCCGGAGTCTCCTTTGCCCAGCGGCATGAGTCCCAGATTGACAAAGCGACGATCATTTCGAACGCTCGAATGATGTATATAGCGAGCGATCGTCTCTTTACCGGCCCCTGGCTCACCGGTAATCAAAACCCAGGTATCATGTTGAGCGACCTTTTTTGCCTGTTCCCGAAGCTGCTGCATCACCGCACTCGAACCCACCGGCTCGATGACATGAGATGCCATCTGCTTTAACCCGATGTTTTCTTTCTGCAGCTGATCGGCCTCGAGTGCCCGACGTACAGAAAGCAACAGCTTTGCAGTGGTCAGTGGTTTTTCAATGAAATCATATGCACCCAGACGGGTGGCCTCGACAGCGGTTTCTACCGTACCGTGTCCGGACATGATAATCACCGGACAGGGCATGCCTCCCGACTCGCGCCACTCTTTAAGTAGGCTAATACCGTCTTCGCCCGGCATCCAAATATCCAGCAGGATCAGATCGGGACGACGCAACCGTCTGCGCTCCCGTGCACTGGCGGTATCTCCGGCCACACTGACCTCGTAACCCTCATCTTCCAGGATCTCCTGCAGCAAGCCCCGGATATCAGGTTCGTCGTCAACTACCAATATATGTTGTAACATCATGGCGCATCTCCCCTAGAAAACCCTAAATTATGCACGCTTCCCCGCTCGACTAACAGCAACCTTATACGGACGCAGGCACCGCCATTAGTCTCATTTTCTGCCTGCACCATGCCACCGTGCTCCTCGACGATCTTTTTAACGATAGCAAGCCCTAAACCGTTCCCTTTGAGCTTGCCCGTCACATAGGGTTCGAATAAGCGCTCCATGAGTTGTGGTGGAAAACCCGGTCCATTGTCAGCCACCTTGATGTCAACGTACCGGGTACTTATCGACTCCTCTCCGCACTGAGTTTCAATACTCAATACGGGTTGATCTACACCCTCGAGTGCTTCAAGGGAGTTCTTGATCAAGTTGTGTAGAATTTGCCGAATGCGTACGCTATCCGCTTCGATATGGGGTCTTCCTGGTGCTAGTTTTATCACAATGCTGGCCTGAATAGGATTGGAGCGGTAGAGTTCTACAACGTTGGCGATCAACTCATTCAGGTCAAGAGGCTCGGTCTCCATGGATGCCGGACGGGCATAATCCCCAAAGGCGTTTACCATAGTTTTCATCGATTCCACCTGCTGAACGATGGTTCGCGTAGAGCGGTCCAAGACAGTGGCTTCGTCACTGTCCAGTCGGGGCAACAGTTTACGCCTAAGACGCTCGGCGGATAGCTGGATTGGGGTCAGCGGATTCTTGATCTCATGAGCCAAACGCCTGGCGACCTCACTCCAGGCTGCATCGCGTTGGGCCTTTATCAAGGTAGTCACATCGTCGAAAACTACCACGTGACCACCAGGCAGGTTGCCATGAGTGGGCAATTGGGCCCCACGGCACATCAGTATCTTGCGCCCAGCACCACTAAACAATACGACCTGTTCCTGCCATTCCTGCGCCTTACCTTGCAAATGAGGTTCGATACTGCCGCAAAATCTCCCCAACATGGAATTCACCTTCGCCAACGCCATCAAATTGCCACCTCGATACTTGCCGAGATCCACACCCATGATATGAGTTGCCGCGGCATTTACTGTATCCATGACCATATTAAGATTAAAACTCATCACTCCAGACGAAAGATGTTCGAGTACGGTTTGCAGATGGGTGCGTTGACTCTCGACGATGCGTTGACTAACCTCCGCTGCATCGCGCGCCGCTGCGAGCCTCACAGTCATTTGATTAAAAGACATCACCAACAGACCCAAGTCATCGCGGTTGCCTACCGGAAGCCGCTTGTGATATTCGCCCGCGGCAACAGATTTGGTACCTTCGGCCAATTCACTGATCGGCGCCATCAACTTGCGGGAAGAATAAAGGGCCGCCCAAACCGCAAATAGTACCCCGATCAGTAACACCAAAGACAAGGTCAGAATGAAACTCTGTTTTAGTGGTGTTCGCAGATAAACCAATTCATTGTATTTACCAAATGCACCCTGGACGCTGTTTGCCAGCTCGTTGATATGCTCGTTAAATGGATATAACACTTGGAATACGCGATATTCCGGATTCTGTCGGGTGGCGGAAACCGGCAGCACCAGATGGATATGCAGGCCGATATCCTTTATGGGGTCAAGCCCCATATAGACAGAGCGGTCACTGATCAGCCTCAGAACACGCTCACCGGGCATGCGGGGGATCAGCGAGGCGGTAAATCCTCCGCTCGAGGCGATGATTCGATTGTCATCGCCAAATAGTGTCATTTCCGCTGCACCACTGGTACGTAACATGTCGCTGAGTGTCAAGGCCGCAAGGGAATTTGGGGTGTCTTCCAGCAACCTGACCATCGGCTGTGTAAGATGGCGCAATTGGTGCATATGCAAATCCAGAGATGAGCGGCTGAGTTCGAGTGAGTCCTCCAAGGCTCGCTCCACGCTCACATCAAACCAACTGTCAATGCCTCGGCCCAGTAACTGCACCGAGAACACATAAACGGTTACCGCCGGTATCAGTGCCAGCACCACGAACATGACGACTAAGCGAAGGGTCAGTCGCGAACCTGGATGCCGCTTGATGACTTGCCGTATTAGCTTGTAAAGATTGACATTGATGATGAAAAACAGCACCAACAGAATGAGCGCGTTAACCGCCAGAAGACCGATATAGAGACGCCCGAACCGAGCGGAGTTTTGACTGGCGTCGCTTATGAGATAGGTCGACAAGACCATTAGGGAGAATAGCCCGAGAATGGAAAATACCCCGGTTGGAAACCGCCTCATGGCAACCTCTGAGTGTACCAGTCCGTACCCAGTTGCCAGTCAGAAAAAATGTAGGCGCGAACCCGCAGCGGAAGCGGCAACTCATCCACGTCCAGGCTCACCCTGAGTTGGAAGACATGGTTTTTACTACTGTCCAGCAGGGTAGAGTCGATTAGGGGAAGATCGATGATCCTACCCAGATGATGAAGTACCGAAGTCAGACGGGAAAAACTTTCTTGTACCCCAGTGTTGAGGTTTTCCACCACGTATTGTCGACTCAGGGCATGATACTCCAGCCGGTAGCGTTGCTCTAAATTGGCTATCTGCCAATTCCACCACCAGTCATAGTATTCGAGCACCTCTATCTCCAGAGTAAATACCAGTGAAACCCCATTGAGCAGGGCCTCCTTGACTGGGCCGCTGAGGACATAGTCCACATCGGCCTTAAGAAGATAGACGCCATGCTCGATACTTATTTCTGTGTTATGAATGACAAATCTTGATCCTTGCGCGTGAGCGAGTGACAGCGTAAAAGGCTGAACGGTCAATGTTGCGATAAGTAACAGGATCACTGGACTTAGGCTTACCCGCATTTCAGGATTATCCCGTTAGTTACTTAGTTAGTTCTTACCAAGGCCATGCACTACCGATACCCATCCCTTAACCGGCATATCAACCCCTTTTGTGCAGTAAGGCATAATAGAACCCATCCATATTCTTTTCTCCCGGAAGGATTTGCCATCCCCGCCCCCCATCTGCGTCCCCCGACTGGCTGAGCGGAACCAGCTCCGCGTTCTCATTATCCTGCACAAATTTCCCGATCTGCTGAGCATTCTCCTCAGGGAGTATGGAACAGGTGACATACAACAAGCTGCCGCCTATTGCCAACAATGACCAGAGACTTTGCAACATACGATACTGTTTGCTCCGTAAAGAGATAATATCCTCTGGTTTTCGAAGTAGCTTGATGTCCGGATGCCTGCGGATTACGCCAGTCGCAGAACAAGGGGCATCCAGTAAAATACGATCAAAGACTCTGCCATCCCACCACTGTTGCGGCCTTAATACATCGCCCTGACGTATTTTCGCCTCCCAGCCCAATCTGTCCAGTGTCTGGCGCAAGCGAGTCAGGCGTTGGCTATCCATATCCAGGGCCAACATCTCGACATTACCGTCGACAGACTCGAGTATATGTGCCGTCTTACCGCCTGGGGCGGCACAGGCATCCAGTATTCGCATTCCCGGTCTGCAATCCAGCAGTGGCGCCGCCAGCTGAGCGGCGGCATCCTGCACCGTGACCACACCCTCAGCAAAACCGGGCAGGCGATCGACGGGCACGGCTTGATGCAACACCACGGCGTTGCCCACTGCCACATGTCGATTCGCCTCAATACCCGCGGCATTCAAGCTCTCAATATAGTCTCCCAAATCGGTCAACCGCCGGCTGACTCTCAGGGTCATGGGAGGATGCTGATTTGCAGCCTGACATATCCCTTGCCAATAATCGGGATAAGTTGAGCGCAATCGTTCTAGCAGCCAGCCTGGATGGGAAAATCGGGTTACGGAGTCATCGTCTAGCTTTGCCAGCAGGGATACTTTCTGCCTAATAAAATTGCGCAAGACACCATTCACCAAACCCTTGGCCCATGCTCTATTTAGGAGTTGCGCCGCCTGGACCGTATGATGGACCGCTGCATGCGGGGGAATTCTCGTATAAAGCAACTGGTAAAGCCCCAGCCTCAAAAGACAATCCACATCTCGATTGCTTCGCCCTATGGGCTTGCGTAGCAGCCGTTGCAGTATTGCGCTTAAACGAATATGCCAACGCAATGTCCCGTAACATAACTCCTGAACTAGTGAGGCATCCACACCCGCTTTATGGCGTTCTGCCGGTAGCGCAGTGGAGAGTGACTCACCCTGCTCCACCACCCGCACTAGAACCTTAACCGCAACGACCCTGGCATCCATTGGCTGCCTTGAGATATCCCCCCTAGGATTACTCTCCTCTTGCTCGATACCTTCAGGGGCTCCATGCGAGGACATTCGACTTAGCTGGGCAATCGAATACCGGCAATCTGGTGGGCATTGATGAAATCCGCAGCGCGGATTCTCCTGCCACCGGGTACTTGTAGGGATAATATGCGGAGCACCCCTGCCCCCGTAACCACATCGATTCCATCTCTGGTCGCAGCGATTACCCCTCCAGGCGGAGCATCCTGTGTAGCACTTACCACCTCGGCCTCCCAAATTCGCAACCTGTTGCCCTCATAAGCAGTATAGGCGACCGGCCATGGGTTGAAGGCATGCACCTTACGACTCAGCTCGTCAGCGCTCTGGCTCCAGTTAATCTCAGCCTCACTCTTTTCAAGTTTTTTGGCATAGTTGACCTGTGATTCATCTTGCCGTTGAGGCGTCAAACGGCCCTCGGCCAAACCCTCGAGGGCTGCGGCGATCAACTCGGCGCCCAGCTCGGTAAGTCGATCATGTAGGCTTTGTGCAGTATCAGTGAGTAGAATGGGGCAACGACGTTGGAGTAATATATCCCCGCTATCCAGCCCTGCTGACATTTGCATAATCGTAATACCGGTCTGTGTATCTCCAGCGAGAATCGCTCGCTGTATGGGAGCTGCACCGCGCCAGCGCGGCAATATCGAGGCGTGAATGTTTACACAACCTAAACGTGGTATATCCAATACCGTCTGCGGCAAGATTAACCCGTAGGCTGCCACCACCATGAGTTCTGCGCCCATTGCCCTCAACAATTTCACAATCTCATTACCTTTAAGAGACTTTGGTTGGTAAACAGGTATATCCTGTTGCTGTGCAAATCGCTTGATGGGACTTTGGTGCAGCTTTCGACCCCGCCCGGCCGGTCGATCGGGCTGAGTCAGCACCGCCAATACCTCATGGCCACGATGTAACAGGGTTCTGAGCGGGGAGACGGCGAATTCAGGGGTTCCGGCGTAGATAATACGCATCTCAAAAAAAGTAATCTGTAAAACAGTTAAGGGTTTATCCCCATGACAAATGGGTTTTCGGGTGCGCAGAGCGCGCTGTAGTGCCGCAGAGCAAGGCGGCTTAAATAACTTGCTTACTCGAGTCCATCTTCCCAGTCTGGCGCTGCCTATTCTGTTTCTCCAGCTTTTTACGGATACGCCGGCGCTTCAACGGCGAGAGATAATCGACAAACAACTTGCCATCGAGATGGTCGATCTCGTGTTGTATACATACTGAAAGCAGGCCATCAGCGAACATCTCGAATTGAACACCTTCACGATCCAGCGCCGTTATCGTTATCTCGGCAGCACGTCGAACCGTTTCATAGAAACCGGGCACTGACAGACACCCCTCTTCCATCTCCTCTTCTCCTTTTTTTTCAATAAGTTGAGGATTAATTAAACATAGAGGTTGATCTTTATCCTTAGAGATATCTATGACGATGATCCGCCTGCGAATGTTGACTTGATTAGCGGCCAACCCGATCCCAGGAGCATCGTACATGGTCTGAAACATATCATCTACCGTTTGTCGCACCTGATCGTCCACCTGCGCGACCGATTCCGCCTTTCTACGCAATCTAGGATCTGGGAAGTGTAGTATATTTAATATAGCCATCGCGCTAAATCTACATCTGTGCAAAATTTACGAGCTAGATTAATCTTAAAGGATTCGATCCTGGAAGATTAGTTCCAATTCAAGCGATTCGCGCTCAAGCGCCGTACAGGGCTCACTCAGTCCAGGCCCGATGCTAATTCTAAGGATGCTCGGTAAAACCCTCTAAAATTCTTTAAGAAACCGGTTTGGTTGAAGATCTGATCCTGTTCGCCGAATACTAAGGGAGTCCGATGTTGGCACGTAATCTACGCCCATTTGCTATCGCATTACCCCTAGCGGGCTTTATTTTAACGCTTTTTACAGCGGGGTGCGCCAATATAGCGCAACAGGACGAGACTCCACCCGCCATTCAGCCACTTGAACAACAGGCCCCTGCCGCACTGCCCAAGCAAGCCGCAGCTGAAATGACTCCTGAACCCACTGCGATACCCGCAGTAGCTTTACAGCCCACAGCACCACAACGTCACGTAGTAGTTAAGGGGGACACCCTGTGGGATATCTCATTGAAATTCCTTAAAGAACCTTGGTATTGGCCAGAAATCTGGCATGTGAATCCGCAAGTAAAGAATCCACACCTGATCTATCCCGGTGATGTATTAACCCTTGTCTATATCGACGGTAAACCCAAAGTCCAACTATCAGGTGGCCCTCGCGTCACCGCACTACATTCTCAACGAATGTCTCCACAAATTCGCATAAAAGGGTTGGAAAATAAAGATAAAGGGCTGCCGATACAGGCCATTCATCAGTTCATGGTCCGCCCCAGGATCTTGACTAAAGAGGAACTCGATACGGCACCTTACATCGTCGGCTCTCAAGACAATCGTCTGATCTACGGAATGGAAGATATCGTATATGTACGAAAACTGGATACAAGCTCGGGAGAAAACCGCTACAGCGTTTACCGCCCGGGAAAACCGCTGCATGACCCTAACACCAAAGAACTGCTGGGATATGAGGCCTTACTGGTGGGTGATGCCACGGTGTTGAAAGCCGGTAGCCCCGCTACGGTTCAGCTCATACGCACGGAACGCGAAGCCTTATTGGGAGATCGTCTACTACCCTTCGACGGCAAGGATGAAGATCGCAGCTTTCAACCCCATCCCCCCGGAAATCCGATAGATGGCACCGTGATTTCTTTATTCGATGCCATTAGCCAAATCGGGCAGCATCAAGTTGCCGTAGTCAATCTGGGCACACGAGACGGAATAGAGAAGGGACACGTACTGGCGGTATCTGAAGCAGGCCGCCAGGTGCATGACCCTTTTGCTATGGGCAATACAAAAAGCAAATTAACCCTTCCCGATGAGCGCAACGGAATCATGATGTTGTTCCGTGTGTTTGAGAAGCTCAGCTACGGCCTGATCATGGATGCCAATCGGCCAATCCGAGTCGGGAACACCGTACACCAGCCCTAGGAGACTGTCCGACTTAGGACTGATCTACAACCTAGATCCTGCAAGTAATCGTGCTTGCAGGATCTAGGTACAACGGAAAAGCTGAATTTGGATAGATTTCTCGATCCTTCTCGCGATGTAGCTGCGGTTCTACCCGTCACTTTTCTCCTCCCTCAAATGATTGAAGAATTTGCCTCAAACCATCTATCCCTCACCATGATCGCCTAAGTCCGACAAGCTCCTAGCTACAGCGATTCCCAAGCCTAGCGCAAGAAAGCGCAATTTTTTTCTCCAACCGGCTATTTCTGAGCAGCAATCCATAAAACCCGATGGCATAAGGCCGTGCCTGCTCGCGGCCAGAAATTGTGACGTGGTATTATTGTCTTGAGGACAACTATAATTCCACCCTCGGACTTCACTTCACCGACATGGCCCGCCGCTTTCAACCTATGGATGAACTATCTGACTGGCTCTCACTATGGCATGTGCCCGGTATAGGTCCCGCCACCTTCGGGACCTTGGTCCACACCTTCGGCTCACCTGCGGCCGTCCTATCAGCCTCCCGAGAAGAGCTACGTTCCGCCGGCCTATCCTCAGCTCGTCTGGAAGGCATCCTGAACCCGGTTGATGAAGGTGTCGAACGCGATCTTCGCTGGGCAGAACAGCCAGGACACACTATCCTCACACGACATGACCAGGCCTACCCTCAACGCCTGCGTGAAATTACTCATCCACCAGCAGTACTCTATGTCAACGGCAACCCGTCTCACCTGGCTGACCCTCAATTGGCCATCGTAGGCAGCCGCAACCCTACCCCTATAGGACAAGAGACCGCCCGAACATTTGCCGCATATATAGCCTCAACCGGTCTTATCGTCACTAGCGGATTGGCATTGGGTATCGATGCCATCGGCCATCAAGGCGCACTCGACGCCGGCGGTATCAGCATCGCCGTTGCGGCCACCGGGTTGGATCGGATTTACCCCGCTAGACATCGTAAGCTCGCCCATCGCATCGTTGAACAAGGCGCTATCGTTTCCGAGTTCCCCATCGGTACCGCACCCCGGGCCGAACATTTCCCGCGCAGAAACCGCATTATCAGCGGTCTTTCCCTGGGTACACTGATCGTCGAAGCGACACGACGCAGTGGTTCCCTGATCACGGCAAGATACGCCATGGAGCAAGGCCGAGAGGTCTTCGCCATTCCCGGCTCTATTCACAACCCCATGGCCCGAGGATGCAATAAACTCATCAAAGAGGGCGCCAAACTGGTGGAGGCGGGGGCAGATATCCTTGAAGAATTGTCAAGCATCATAGACTTGAAACCCACTTCTTCCCCACCCACTGACACCTTAGAGGAAGATGAAGCACAAGATCTTGACGAAGAATACACCAGATTGTTGAATTGCATGGGATATGAACCCACGTCCATAGATATTCTGATCGAGCGCAGCGGCCTAACCGTGGAAGAAGTCTCCTCAATGCTGCTAATATTAGAACTCAAAGGTCATGCCAAATGCAGCTCAGGGGGCCTTTACACCCGCCTTACCATGGTAAATATTAATGAAAGAATCCGTGATTGACGTACTCATGTACCTATTTGAAAGCTACATAGAGGGTGATGGCGATACCAACTCAGACCGCGATCAATTACAGTCCATGCTGGTTGACGCGGGCTTTCCCAATATTGAAATTGAAAAGGCGTTCGACTGGCTAGAGGGCTTGGCCTCTTATCACGAGAGACCCCGGCTTGAGCTTTCCACTCCAGAGTCCATTCGCCTTTATCATGACAGCGAAATTGAAAAGATTGATATCGACAGCCGTGGTTTTTTACTATTCCTCGAGCAGATGGGGGTATTGACAGCTACCAGTCGAGAACTGATTATCGAACGGATCATGGCGCTCGATACTGATAGTATCGATCTAGAACAACTAAAGTGGATCGTCCTCATGGTATTGTTCAATCTGCCCGGCGAAGAGGCCGCCTATCTCTGGCTGGAAGACATGGTATTCGAGACCACCTCTAGCTATTTACATTGATTTGCAAACCCACAATATGGTTCAATCCCTCGCCTGACCCAAAATAGACCACAGATTAGTTGCGTTAATTCTAGAAGAATTTGAATGTTCCAAAAGTATTATGAGTAAAAACCTGGTAATAGTGGAATCGCCTGCCAAGGCCAAAACCCTAAAAAAATATTTAGGTAAAAATTTCGATGTACTTGCCTCATATGGTCATGTAAGAGACTTGGTGCCTAAGGAAGGCGCCGTAGATCCAGAAAATGACTTCAAAATGAAATACGAGGTCATCGATAGGAATGAAAAGCATGTTGTAGCCATTGGCAAGGCCTTGATTAAGGCCGAAGCATTGTATCTGGCAACTGACCCTGACCGCGAAGGCGAAGCCATCTCATGGCATCTGTATGAGGTACTTAAGAAGCGCAAAAAAATCGGTAAACGGCCAGTTTATCGGGTGGTATTCCACGAAATCACCCAACGCGCCATCAAAGATGCGGTTGCCAATCCCCGTGAGCTTTCCATAGACCTGGTCAACGCCCAGCAGGCACGTCGCGCATTGGACTATCTGGTCGGCTTCAACCTGTCGCCACTATTATGGAAAAAGATCAAGCGAGGATTATCGGCTGGCAGGGTGCAAAGTCCGGCATTAAGAATGCTCGTCGAACGCGAGATGGAGATCCAGGAATTCAAATCCCAGGAATACTGGACTATAGAGGCCGATGCTAACAAGGATGACCAACCCTTTTCCGCCAAGTTAAACATCTATCGAGGCCGCAAGCTCGAACAGTTTGATATCACCACCCAGGCCGATGCCAAGGCGGCCAAAAAGATCCTCCTTGAAAACGGCGCCGGTAAACTGCTGGTCTCCAAGGTAGAAAAAAAGCAGCGGCGCAGAAACCCGGCTGCCCCCTTCACTACCTCGACCTTACAACAAGAGGCCGTGCGGAAACTCGGGTTTTCTACCCGTCGTACCATGCGTATCGCCCAACAACTCTACGAGGGAATCGACCTGGGCGCCGGTCCCGTGGGCCTGATCACCTATATGCGTACCGACTCCGTTGTTTTGGCCGGTGAAGCCATAAACGACATTCGCTCCTTAATCGCCAAGCGATATGGGCCCAGCAAGTTGCCTGCTCACGCGCGCCAATTCAAGACCAAGGCCAAAAACGCCCAAGAGGCCCATGAGGCGATCCGCCCGACCTCCGCACAACACCTTCCCGAGCAAGTTGCTGCATCCCTAAGCACCGAACAGCGCAAACTTTACGACTTGATCTGGAAGCGTTCAATCGCCTGCCAGATGATTCATGCCACCCTGGATACAGTAGCTGTGGATCTAGCCTGCGGAGATTCCCATAGCTTTCGAGCCACTGGCTCCACGGTGAGAGAGGCCGGCTTCATGGTGGTTTATCAGGAAGGCAGCGACGAGAAAAAGCTGGATAGCGATGAAAAAAGACTGCCGCCCTTCACCGTGGGTGAACATATCCAGCTGCTCGACATACGTACTGAGCAACACTTTACCGAGCCCCCTCCCCGATATACCGAAGCGAGTCTTGTCAAGATGCTGGAAGAGTACGGTATAGGCCGCCCCTCTACTTATGCCTCGATCATATCGACACTCCAGGATCGCGATTATGCCGTGCTTGAAAGCCGACGCTTCCATCCCACCGACATTGGCCGAGTGGTCAATAATTTCCTGACTGAGCATTTCACCCGCTACGTTGATTATGATTTCACGGCGCATTTCGAGGATGAGTTAGATGATATTTCGAGAGGAGAAAAGGACTGGTTGCCGATCATGCGAGAGTTCTGGCGCCCCTTCAAGACCTTGATAGAAGAAAAAGATGCCAGCGTGAGCAGAGAGGAGGCCGTTCAAGCAAGGGAACTTGGGATGGATTCCAGCAGTGGAAAACCTGTGACCGTCCGCATGGGTCGGTACGGTCCCTTTGTACAGATCGGCGCCCGTGACGATGAAGACAAACCGCGTTTCGCCGGTCTTCGGCAAGGGCAAAACATGGATTCCATCACCCTGGAAGAGGCCCTGGTCCTGTTCAAGTTGCCTCGCAAGCTG
>JBDLIZ010000023.1:0-20552 GCA_039714615.1 Pseudomonadota bacterium
ATACTAAGGAGCACTTTTTCCGCCACCGCCTTACCCTTCTTTTTCTCGAGGAGGTCGAATTTATCGATACTGATTCTCAGTACGGCGACGTCCAAGCCTTGACGCGCGGCGAATGCCAACAACCCCCGGCCATGCTTCTTGAAAAATCGCGGATTGGCCAAGCCAGTCAGGTCATCGATGGTGGTTTTCTGACTTAATATCTTGCGGGTATATTCCAGTTTGCGATTGGTATCACCGTGTTTGGCATAGGATCTTGCCCGCGCCTTGATTTGGATGGAATCAAATGGCTTGGAGATGAAGTCGCTGGCACCGAGGGCCATGGCCCGGCGTTTCATCCTTTCATCATCTTCATGCCCGGTGATGATAATGACCGGTAATTGATTGATCTGGTCATGATCGGATTCCCGGATCTGACGCAGCAGCTGAAACCCATTTTTATTGGGCATCATCAAATCCGACAGTACGACGTGAAGCGTGGATTGTCGGGTAATGATCTCCCAGGCCTCGTCCCCATCCTTCGCCTCCAGGGTATCGAAATCCTCTCTCAATATCCGGTCGATGGAAGCCCGCATGGTACGGGCATCGTCCACAATGAGGACGACGGGCTTATCCGGGGTAACCTCGGTGAGGTTCGTGTTTAAATTGTTATCGAATACGTGCATACCTGAAAGTACAGCCCGATAGATGGAATGGCCCCTAACCCGGATAATTCACAAATTACGCGTGCTCTCGCTCGTCTATTGTTCCCGCAAGAAATTTTCCTCAGTTGCCCGTAATCATTGATACGCGACGCCTTCGGTAAATCCCATGCAGAAACAATATACTTCGCGATCTTCACGCGAATTCATGAAATATCCGGGCTAACACACTACCGGAAAATGCGATATTTTTCGCCTCCCTTTCATCAGAGAGGGAATACCACAGGTCGCTAACGCTGGCGGGCCGCGCGTTTGCGCTGTAATTCCGCCAACATCTTTTTGCGCAATCTAATGGCATTCGGCGTCACCTCAACGAGTTCATCACCGTCAATGAATTCCAGCGCCTGTTCTAGGGAAAATCGCAAGGGCGGTGTCAGCAGAATATTTTCATCGGTCCCCGCAGCACGAATATTAGTGAGTTTCTTGGCCTTCAAGGGATTGACGACGAGGTCATTTTCCCTGCTGTGCGCGCCAACGATCATCCCTTCATACACCTCCTCACCCGGCCCGATGAACATAGCACCCCGTTCCTGGAGATTGAACAGGGCGAAACCAAGCGTCTTACCCATTGCCTTGGAAACCAGCACCCCATTGTTGCGCTGGCCTATTACACCGTGTTTATACAGACCATAGTGGTCAAAGACATGATGCAGTATTCCCGTTCCAGAAGTGGCTGTCATAAACTCCGTTTGAAAACCTATGAGTCCCCTTGACGGGATAAGATAATCTAGGCGGATACGTCCTTTACTGTCCGGGAGCATATCGAGAAGCTCTCCTCGGCGCCCACCCAGTTTATCCATGATCGTACCCTGATGCTGCTCTTGAACGTCCACCATGACCATCTCGTAGGGTTCCTGCTTTACCCCGTCTATCTCCCTGACAATCACTTCCGGGCGTGAGACTCCCAACTCATAACCTTCCCGGCGCATGTTTTCGATCAGGATGGCCAGATGCAACTCACCGCGCCCGGATACCTTGAACTTATCCGGATCCTCGGTAGTTTCTACGCGCAGCGCCACATTGTGTAGCGTTTCTTCGTGTAAGCGTTCGGCGAGTTTTCGGCTGGTGACAAATTTACCGACTCGGCCGGCAAAGGGGGAAGTATTGACCTGGAAGGTCATGCTGACCGTAGGCTCATCCACAGTAAGTGGCGGAAGGGCCTCAACGTTATCGGGATCACATAGTGTGTCCGAGATGTAAAGTTCATTCATCCCGGTGAAGGCGATGATATCTCCAGCCTGCGCCTGTTCGATCTCCACACGATGCAGACCGTCAAAACCTAATAGCTGCAATATCCGCCCCTTGCGCTGATTGCCTTCCCGGTCTATTACCCTGACTTGGCTGTTGGGATCGATGTGGCCCCGGGTAATTCGACCGATACCGATAAGTCCCGTATAGGAATTGTAGTCAAGGGCACTGACCTGCATCTGAAAGGGACCTTGCGGATCGACACATGGGGCACTGACATGCTCGATGATGGTCTCGAACAAGGGGTCCATATTCCCGTTGCTCACCCCGCTGCTCAGGCCGGCATAACCTTTTAGCGCAGAGGTGTAGACGACCGGAAAATCAAGTTGTTCATCGCTCGCCCCGAGACGATCGAACAGATCGAAGGTCTTGTCCAGCACCCACTCCGGACGACTACCCGGTCTATCGATCTTATTGATGACCACGACGGGTTTGAATCCCATGGCAAAGGCCTTTTGGGTCACAAATCGAGTCTGCGGCATTGGACCTTCCACGGCATCGACCAGTAACAGCACGGAATCGACCATGGATAAGACGCGTTCTACCTCACCGCCGAAATCGGCATGACCCGGGGTATCCACAATATTGATACGATATTCACGCCATTTTATGGCGGTATTCTTGGCCAGGATCGTGATACCACGCTCTTTTTCCAGATCGCTTGAATCCATCGCCCGCTCAGGTAAACTCTCGCGTTTATCCAGGGTTGCCGATTGCTCTAGCAGCTTATCGATCAGGGTTGTCTTACCATGATCGACATGGGCGATAATGGCAATATTTCGTAATCTTTCAATTATCATCGAGGGGAATTAGCGATTGTACATTAAGGTCGTCCCTGTCCTTACTACCGATTTGATCAGCCTGGTGTTGCGTTGATAGACCTGCAGATGAAATCGATGATTCCATCCGTCCTTCCCTAGTCGCCTGCCGTTGACCGAGACTCAGCACAAACAAAGTAATACTCACGGCAACGACCATTGATAAAATATGGGCCAAAATTATTGATTTCCAAGAGCCTCCCCGCAATGAGTAACTCAGCAATACACTGAGAAACACATATATAAGGAATGCGAACCAGTACATCGCTGCAATCAATCCATCTAAGAACCTAAATCCACCTAGGGATGGCGGCTGTAAGTCTTTGTAGAATACCCACCCACCGATCGCTATCAGCAGGGTGAGCAGCAGGGTGTACAAACCGGCTCGAATCAGCATAAAATTAACCAATATTATTTACCTGGATGTTTCATGAATTCACATGAAGATCGCGAAGTATATTGTTTATGAAAGGGATTTACCGAAGGTATCGCGTATCGGTCAGAGACCGATCATTCTGCTACTGCACTTTAAGTAGGCTGTTGAAAGGGCTTGACAAGAAGGGGTAAAAAGATTTGTAAATCTATTTGCGGCAGACCCTAAAAAACAGTTTCTCAGATTGGATAATCATTCTCCGAAGGCATCTGCAAGTAGAACCCCTGACCGCCCAGATAGTCAATAATATCCTTGGCATCGGCTACCGCCAACTTGCGATCGGCTGTCAGCTCAAATTCCAATGCGAACTCAGGTACCCCGAAAACCTTCATCAGGACATTGGGTATACTCGAAAACTCCCCTTTTTGCGGGATATAGAGATAAGTTTCGGCCTTCTTGCGGCTCTTATAGACGAAACACCGCATAGATTCTCTTACTCCTCCAATTATACCCATGGCGGATGGGTATTAATGTACCATATTATTGACCCGAGGCTACTTGAGCCGACTCTTCTGCTACCGACGTCTGCTGGTTTACTTGCTTAGGGGGATGTTGTTCGTGTTCGGGTGTAAGCGAATCGTAAACTAAGACCTTTGTAATGTCATCATAATTATACTCAAATGCCACAAACCCCGTTTCATAAGGCAGCTCAAGCGAAAGGGATTCCTCGGTATGATCAATGAGTTTTCCCTCTTTGGTTTGTCCCTGCTTAGTGGACAATCTCAATGACTTTCCATGATGTAAATCAAGTTCACTGAATGTGGTCTCTCGGTAAGCCTTTGGAATAGTAGGTTTACTCTCCACTCTTGCCGGATCGTTCGCCGTGAGGGGCAAAGGTTCAATATCCGCATGGGTAAATTCATCGTCGGAATACAACGGATCGTAGGACTTGCCTTCCGGCAAGGTTATTTTGCTGGCCGTCATATCGTTGGGTAGCGGTTCATTTTCAGGGCTAGCCGTGGGAACCTTGGTCACGAGATCATTGAGCTGTTGCTGCACCTGCTCATTGTCGATGCCTTTAGCAATTACAACAAGATCATTTGCAACGCCGGCATAGAGCGAAATGGCTACCAGTAAAGATCCTACGATAGACACCATAAACCCATTGCGGGTCCGTGCCTCCGCCCAATTTAAGATGGCATATATCGGATATATCAATGGAAATACAACGATGCCGATGGCCCAGCTAAGCCGGGACCTGAAGGCCGATGACAATACCATTCCCATACCAAGAAACAGAAGAATAAGACCTATAATCAGCACGATTCTTATAACTATCACTTTCCCGCCTTCGATGAATGGTTTGTCAGCAGCTGTGATGCGTATTGATGGAAGACCGAGGTGGAAAACCGAGTAGCCAGCGACTTAACCCGCGTTGCTCACCGACGATAGATGGATTTTCCGAACCTGGTATCAGGCTCGCTAGGGCGATCTGGTTGAAATGGATCAAATTTCTGATCAATAAGCATGCCTATGACGGGGATGGGAAAACGTCTGAATCATTTACACCAGCACTCGGCTTTTTTGCGAGCGGCGGTCACCGAGGCCTGGTGGCGATCCTGAGACAAGATGACTCGGTTGCCCTGTTTATCTAAATCGTAGACATAGGCGGCGCGTTCCAGACTGCGTAAACGGTCGCGAGCGAAGGCGTACTGCTCCCGTTTGCAGTAGTTTTAGAGCAATGTTATCCATGACGACGAGTAAACCCTCCATCACCTCGACCGCTCAAGCGATCAAGCCGTAAACGGTGACGATCATCGAACAATCGCCTAGATCCCAGCCATACAGCGCCTAAAGTACCGAATCCACTCCCGGCGGCAATCATGAACATGATCAGGATTTGATATTTTACGGCCTCTATTGGGGGGATACCGGCCAGAATCTGTCCTGTCATCATCCCAGGTAAACTCACTATCCCCGCAGCGGCCATGGCATTGACGATGGGTATTAGACCGCTATGTATACTTTGTCTTCGAATATCGCTCAATGCGACTTGTGGATGATAACCAAGCATCAAACGGGCCTCAATCTTAGCCTGCTCATGCACTGCAGCTCTGGTCAGATTGTTCATGGCCAATGCCACCCCCGTCATGGTATTTCCTAGGATCATGCCGAGCAAAGGAATTGCATAGCGGGGTTCATACCATGGATGAGGACTAATGATCACCAATAACGCGACCAAGGTGACCAGGAAGGACGATAAAAACATGCTGAACGTACCCAAGCCATAGCCCCACCAACCGAAAAACCGATGTTCTTGCCGAACCATGACCTCTCGGCCGGCTACCAGTAACATCACCATAGAGATTGCTATGACCCAATCTAAACGTGCGGATGCAAATACTATTTTTAGCACCAGACCTATCAGCATCAATTGCACACAAGTACGGACTGCGGCGATGATGATGGAGCGGCTCAACCCTAGATTGGTCGGCAGCATGATCGCAGCCAAAAATACAACCAACACGGCCGCCAACCCCAAATCAAAAATACCGATGCTGAGTGTATCCATTAGTCGGGTACCATTCGTCCATCTTCCATAGAGATAACTCGGTCTGCAATGCGCTCGACCTGGGAAAGGTCATGCGTGACCCAGAGGCAACAGGCCTTGGTATCCTCTATATAACGCTTAATCAGGGTCTCTACTCGCAATGTGTTGCGACTATCCAGATTGGCAGTGGGTTCGTCCAGTAGGAGCACATGGGGACGGTTGGCCAACAGGCGTAACAAGGCCAGTCTCTGACGCTCCCCGCTTGAAAGCCTGGATACCGACCAGCTCAATGCCTCGATATCGAAACCTAGGGCTGGTAGATGTTGCTCACCGGGTACGGGAAAATGCTCGCCTACGGTTTCACTCCACCAATGCGATTCGGCAGGTAACAAAGCCACCTGCCGGCGCCACTGGTCGGGCTCATAATCCAGACGTGATCCTTTTTGCAGCCGAACTTCACCCGCATTGGGATCGAGATCGGCCAGTGCCCGTAAAAAGAGACTCTTACCCGAGCCTGAAGACCCCGAGACGACAACGCATTCACCGGCATGGAGGGCCAGCGATATAGGCCCAAAATGAGCTCCCCTGAGCTCTTTTATATCTAGTAAAAAATCAACTGTGGGGGTAATCAATGGGAGGGTAAAACGGTTATTAGAAACATTTGGTCAGGGAACAACGTGTCTTATTTGAAGAACAAGTGTAAGGCTAAGGGCTAATCTTAAGTATAAAAAATCCACAACTACGAACAAAAAGGGCGCCGAAGCGCCCTTAATCCACTTGCAAGCTAAGATTAGAGAATATAACCGCGTTCATCGTGCAGTGCCAGATCGAGACCCTCGGTCTCTTGTTCTTCATTGACTCTGAGCCCAATGATCATATCGATGACCTTAAGGATAACAAAGCTCAATACACCCGTGTAGACCAGGGTCACAACAACGCCTAGGCCCTGCACTGCAAGCTGACCACCCATATCCGTGATTCCTTCACCGAATCCGACCCCACCCAAACTTTCGGCACAGAACACACCGGTCAGCATCGCGCCAATGATTCCACCGACGGCATGGACCCCAAAGACGTCCAGGGAATCATCATAACCCAGCATGTGTTTGATCTTGGTGGCGGCGAAGAAGCAACCGATGCCCGATGCGAATCCGATGGCCAATGCCCCCATTGGGCCTACCGCACCGGATGCCGGAGTAATGGCAACTAGCCCACCCACCGCGCCGGAAGCGATACCCAACACACTGGGCTTGCCGTGAATCATCCACTCAGCAAACATCCAGGTCAGTGCGGCAGCGGCGGTGGCGATCTGGGTGACCACCATGGCCATGCCGGCAGTGCCGTCCGCGGCCAATTCACTCCCAGCATTGAAACCGAACCACCCCACCCACAGCATCGAGGCGCCGATGAGGGTGTATCCCAGATTGTGAGGAGACATCATGGTCTTTGGATATCCATTGCGCTTGCCCAACATCAGGGCCGCGACCAGCCCGGCGATACCTGCATTGATATGGACGACGGTACCTCCGGCAAAGTCCAGAATCCCTTTGCCACCAAGCCAGCCACCGTCACCCCAGACCCAGTGGGCGATGGGTGCATACACCACGGTAAACCAAATCGCCATGAACCAGAGCATCGCGGAAAATTTCATACGCTCCGCAAAGGCACCTACGATAAGGGCTGGGGTGATAATGGCAAAGGTCATCTGAAAGGTCATGAACACGCTCTCGGGAATGGTTCCGCTGAGGCTATCTACCCCTAGACCGTTGAGAAATATCTTGTCCAATCCCCCCCAATACGGGCCCTCTCCACCAAAGGCGATGCTGTAGCCATACAATACCCATAACACGGTCATCAACGCCGTGATGGCAAAACACTGCATGAGCACCGACAGTATATTCTTGCTTCTTACCATCCCGGCGTAGAACAAGGACAATCCGGGAATGGTCATAAACAACACTAGGGCGGTCGAGGTAAGCATCCAGGCGGTATCACCTGAATTTAGGGTATCTTCCGCCATGACCAGGGAAGGCAATAAGCCCATTACCATAGGTATCAAGGCTGTGGCTAGCTTCTTTGGTATAAATGATTTCATTTACTGTTCCTTCTCATACGATAATGCTATAAGGCCTCGGGTCCGGTCTCGCCGGTGCGTATGCGTACCGCCTGCTCAAGGGGATATACGAAGATCTTGCCGTCGCCGATCTTCCCGGTATTGGCCGAGTTGGTAATGGCCTCTACCGTACGATCGAGAAGATCATCCTGCACCGCTATTTCCAGCTTCACCTTGGGAAGAAAATCTACGACATATTCAGCACCACGATAGAGTTCAGTGTGCCCTTTTTGCCGCCCGAAACCCTTGACCTCAGTGACGGTGATGCCTTGCACGCCTACCTCAGAGAGGGCCTCACGCACATCATCGAGCTTAAAAGGCTTAATGATCGCTGCGATTAGTTTCATGTATGTTGCTCCATTTTATGGTTCGGTTTGGGAATTTAAGTATCTAGCTGTGGTTCGCGATCGAATCAGATGTCAAATTCAATGGCCCATGACACCGTGACACGTGGATCATCCACCCCTTTGAACCAGGCATTTTCATCGGCGTCATTCTTATCTACACCCAGGGTGAAGTCACCGTAGTCGGTTCCTTTACCCAGGCTCAAACCATAGTGGGTATAGTCCGAATCACCACCTGCATCGAAATCATAATGTCCCACCCACAAGCCAAGCCCAATCCCGGAAAGAACATCTAGATCGAATTCGAGATTCGCCGTGTAGTAGAGGTCGTTTTCCTTATCCGAATCACCGTCTTTCTCCACAGTGTAATAGATACCGGCGTTAACCGGGCCATAGCCACCGCTGATGAATGCCTCGAGAAGATTGAGATCGTCCTGAGCGGGAAAGGCGTAATAGATCGCACCCAGATCATAATTAAATTCGGCGAATTGACCGGCATAACCACCATAAAGATCCAGTTCATAACCTTTGTCATTATCGCCGTTTCCAAAATTAACATTTGACATCCAAGTACCGGCATAAAAACCAATATCAGCGGCATAATCCAGGCCACCTGAGACGGCGGCCTGATCACGGGTCTGAGTCACTCCTCGCCATATATAGTTATTGGCAAATCCGATGTTTCCGCTAACGCCTGCCTGCGCTCCCTGGATAAGCAAAACGGTACAGCTCAGGGCTAAAATGTTTGTTAATTTAAGATGAGTTTTTCGCATACGGCTCTCCTTTGAAGTTTTGCGAAATCTGTTGACGATTCCGTCAATGCACTCATCGTGCCATAATGATTTTCTTCTCAATTACAAAAAGTTACATAATTTGCTAGGATGCAAGCAAGTGTTGGCACAAAGCAGCCCCACCCTTTATAGTGCGGCTTCGCACCAAATAGGGGCAAATTTACAAATTGCATGTATTCAGTAGGGTTTTGGTCATCAAATGACGGTAATGGTAGTTAGAAGGACGGCAGATTAGCTTGGCTGGGATTTGAGATCTGGTTTAGCTATTACGGTTTAAGGGTTACCTAAACGCAGTACCACGCCATTTGGTTTTAGTGGTTTTAACAAGCAGGTGGATGATAAATGATCAACACAGAGATGCTGGATGAATTGACACGCAAGCTGGCTTCGGCACTTCCGCAAAACGTATCGGTATTTCAACAGGATATAGAAAAAAATTTACGAGCGGGCCTGGAAGGCCTGTTTCAAAAACTGGATTTGGTAACCCGAGAGGAATATGAAGTACAGGTTGCCTTGCTTGCACGAAGCAGAGAGCGATTAGCATTGTTGGAAAAGCAAATTGAGGCATTGGAAACATCCAGAGGGCTAGCTCAACCCCAGTCTGGAAAAGACTAAGCTATCTAGCTATGGATTCTAGGTAAGGACACCTTGTCACTCGCCATCGTTTATAGCCGTGCCCAAGAGGGTATTCTCGCTCCCAGCGTCAGTGTGGAGGTGCATCTTGGCAATGGTCTGCCTAGTTTCTCCATCGTAGGCCTGCCTGAAATGGCGGTTAAGGAAAGTAAAGACCGCGTCAGGGCTGCTCTGTTGACGACCAACTTCAAGTTTCCTTCCAAACGGATAATAGTAAATCTCGCCCCAGCCGATCTACCCAAAGAAGGTGGACGATTTGATCTGCCCATTGCCCTAGGTATTCTGGCGGCTTCGGGCCAGTTACCTCAGGAGAGGTTCGCGGGTTTTGAATTTATTGGAGAACTCAGTCTAAGCGGTAAACTGCGCTCTATAAGAGGCGTATTACCCGTAGCCCTGCAAGCGGCAAAGGCAAACCGCAGCCTGATCGTGCCAGATGGCAATGCCGATGAAGCATCACTGGTCAAGGAGGCCAATGTGTTGCCAGCGGGACATCTGCTAGAGGTCTGTGCACATCTTCTGGGGACAGATGAATTAGTCCCCTATCGGCATATAGAAGCAGTGAACCACTGTAACGTGGGATTAGATCTAGCGGATGTGCGTGGGCAACACCGGGCCAAACGAGCCTTGGAAATTGCAGCCGCCGGAGGCCATAACATGCTGATGATAGGCCCCCCGGGAACCGGTAAGACCATGCTCGCCAGCAGAATTGCTACTATCCTGCCGCCCATGACCGATGCCGAATCATTGGAATGCGCAGCAATAACCTCTATCAGCGAACAAGGCTTTAATCCAAAGGACTGGGGTAGACGTCCCTTCCGAACACCCCACCATACAGCCTCAGGGGTGGCCTTGGTGGGAGGGGGTTCACATCCCCGACCTGGTGAGATCTCTCTCGCCCATCATGGTGTGTTATTTCTAGATGAATTAACCGAGTTTGATAGAAGGGTGCTGGAGGTACTCAGAGAACCCTTGGAATCCGGGCAAATAACGATCGCAAGAGCTGCCCGTCATGCTGAATTTCCCGCCAGGTTTCAGTTAATCGCTGCGATGAACCCCTGTCCTCAAGGATACGATTGTGATTTAGGGGAAAATTGTCGCTGCAGCATTGAACAACAACGCCGCTTTAGGGCACGTCTTTCTGCCCCTTTTCTTGATCGTATCGATTTGCATATCAATGTGCCCAAAGTCGCTAAAAAGGTACTTTTGACACCGCATCAACGAGACGGCGAATCAAGTAAGCAAGTTCGCCAACGGGTGATCAACGCCCGTGAACGACAGCTAGCTCGGCAGGGAAAGACCAACGCCGAAATGAATAGCCGCAACGTAGAGATGACATGTAAGATTACCGCGGAGGGACTGATATTAGTGGAGCAGGCCATGGCCCGCTTTCGGCTATCCGCTCGCGCCTACCACCGCATCCTAAAAGTGGCAAGAACAATCGCCGATCTTAATAACAGCCAAGAGATCAGCCCGGTTCATCTCAGCGAGGCCATTTCCTATCGCTCTCTTGAGAGGCTGTTATGATGATTGTTTTGTTCTAAGTTGTTAAATTTATATTAAAACCTTTGAAAATTAAGAATAACATTCTTAGCTCTATTTTGTATCTATCAGTTCTGAATCTGCATACTATCTGCTAAAATATTTTCCACGAGAACTAACAGAACTTCATTACGCCTAGGAAAAACACGGCAATGAATGCTAGGGGTCTGTCGGACTTAGGACGATCTACTGCGGAAAAGCCGGATTTAGACAGATTTCCCGATCCTTTTCGTTACATAGCGACGGCTATTCGCCTCACAAATCCGCCGGGAGCGGATTTGGACAGCCTCTGGCTGCTCAACGAGGGCCAACCAGGGAGAGTTGGCATTAAACGATCGACAAATCTGCCTCAGACTGTCTTTCCCTCGCCACGATCGCCTAAGTCCGACAGACCCCTAGAGAGTTTAATGTGCCCACGCAAAATAATCACAAAAAAATAATGCAGTCCGATTTTATCGTCAATTTGAATAAATATTTACAGAATTCATCTCTATAATTAGAGAATATACAAGTTTATTTGTCATGGATAACATTCCAATTTTATCAATCAGGGATATTTTGTTCGTAGTCTTTAAAAGGAAGAGGATGGTGTTAACGATTTCTTTTACTACCATCGGATTCGTTCTGGGATATATTCTATTATTTACCAATCCATTGTATGAAAGTGAATCACAGATCCTTATTGAAGCCGGACAAGGTTTTGTCTATAACCCATCTTTACCTACCCAAGGACAGATATACCAGCAAAATGATATGGAGCTGGAACGTGAAATTACACTGAGTATAGAAATACTAAATAGCGATGCGTTAGTTGAAAAAGTTATAAAAAAACTAGGCCGAGAAAATATCTATAGTGATCTTGAATACAATATAGACAATAAACCTTATTTACTAGAACAAGCTGGTGTAGATACAGAAGAAGCAGAGAATCAGAAAGACAGAAAAGCGGCTCATGAGCTGCTGAAGCGTTTAAATGTTAACGCCATTGATAATTCTCCCATTATCAGCATCAACTTTCAGCACGAAAACTCTTTCATAGCTTCTAATGTGGTAAATTCCCTTATAGAATTATATGTAGAATATCATTTGCAACTTCGCAAAAAACCACAGCTGTTTAAGTTCTTTAAAGAACAATATGAAGTGATGCGATCAAGGTTTGAATCTTCTGAAACCGAACTGAGGAATTTCAAACAGACACATGCTATTTCCGCTTCTGTAAAAGAAGAAAGAAATATCTACATGAACAGATTGGCGCAAATTAATTTATTACATGACAAGGCTGTTAATAATAAGATTAAAATCAATAATAGAATCGAGTTTCTAAGGAAAAGGCTTAGTACCATTTATGATCCCGCACTAACAGACAAATTTGTCAAAGAAATGCTTGTGTTAAGATTCAGAGAAATTGAATTAATTGAAAAACATGGCGCCAAAAGCATTTCTGTTAATAAAATAAGAGTAGAAATTAATATAAAAAGAGCTAAGTATAATAAACTAATTAACCAAAAACGCCTTGGAAGTACAAATTTAACCAAGGCTCAAAAAGTTTTTCACCAAGACCTAGAAAAGGATTTATTAGACAAGGAATTTGAACTTATTTCAAACCAGGCGCAGATTGCGCATCTTGTAGAGAAAATAGATATTTATGAAGTCCGCTTGAATGAGCTTGACGCAATCGAGTCCAACTACATCAAACTTAATGAGCACCAGGAAACGAACAGAAAAAACCTCGGGCTTTATCAGACAAAATTTGAAGAGTTTCGTATTTTTAATGCGCTAGATAAACAAAAGATTGCCAGTGTCAAAGTTCTCAAACAAGCTCATCCCGCCGCGGCACCTTTACCATCTAAGCGTCGTTTGATGTTAGTATTTGCCATATTCTTTGGTGTAATAGGAAGTTTAGTATTTGCGTTTATATCAGAATATCTCAGTGGCGTTTTCAACACTGGACAAGATGTAGAATTATATTTACAACGAACTCTATTGGCCTCAATCCCTGACACTACGAAAAATAATAACGGCAATAAAAATATATAAAAAGATTTAGGGTTATAATATTTAATAAGAGGAGCGTTCATGTTTATTAATACCTAGATCACTGCAAGTGATCGCACACACATAACACAACCCCAGATTTATATATCAATATTTGCTCCTTTGGAAATCACAATAAGGATTGAGGCCAGTCTATAAATTTCTCTATAAATCTATATCTTACACTCTACAAGCACGAACACTTGCAGGATCTAGGTAATAGCTTGCCTTATCGTCCATCTTCGGCGTTGTGCAAATAGTAGCATAGCTGGGCTATGCATCTATTATCGCGCATTGAACACGAACAATTATTTGGCGCCAATTAGTCAACTTATTTCGCGCGTATTTCTAAATGAACGAATACTATATTGAATTTGTAACAAATTTTCTAAAACGCTACAGGAATAGGGATATAAAAACCATCCTCTTTACAGGAGTTCGATCGGGGGATGGAGTTTCAACGACAGCCATGAATTTCGCACAAATTCTAACTGACTATTTTCAGTATAATGTTCTTCTTGTTAAAAATTTCAGAGAATCTGATCCAATTGAATCTGATGCGGTTTATGTTTCTAAATCCGAAACAAGTCGAGATATTCTTGCGCTTACACTGATGGAAAAAAAAGAAAAATTAAAAATACTAACAAAATCTGAACGGCCATATAATCCAATAAAAACTGTCCATTCAGGTTTGATTGATCAGTTGATAATAGATTTACGAGAAGAATTTAACTATATCGTTTTTGACGGTGCACCAATATTGAAGAATCCAGAGTATTCGCTCTTATGTAGTAAAGTCGACGGAGTTATTCTTGTTATAGAAGCGGGCAAAACTAAAAGACAAATTGCGAAAAGAACAATTGAGTATATAGAAGGATCAGATGGTGAGATTCTTGGAATTGTGCTTAATCGAAGAAAGTATTATATACCCGAGTGGATATATCATCGTTTATAATCTTACTAGACCTTGAGTATACTCACACTCATATAGCACAACCTATTTGCGTAGACTGATGCTCTCTTCTTCTGAAACAGCGAAAAGAGTTCCTTCCTATAAATTTTGGTTAACGATACTCCCTGTGCTCCTTCTCCGCTCGGTATTGAATTCACTCTACGAAACAATATTTAGCACTTTGTAAACACAGATCACTTATTGTGATACTGCGTTAAAAGTATTAATTAAAATTAGTATATAGTGGCTTATCAATTTTGTGGAATAAAAAACGAATACCAACATTAGTGCCGTTAGGCACTTGGTTTAGTCGATATTTTAGAGATTCCGTATTCGGTGTCATTCTTGGAATATTCGTCATTGTTACTTACGGACTTGAGACACGATGGATAGTCTATTTATCAGTATTGTTAGCAGGTACTTTATTCTTTCTACTAAATACTAGAAAAGAGGCTCTGTTGATAGCCGTATTTTTCTTAAGTTTCCAGGTAGATGTCTATGTCCGGCCGTTCTTTGGTCGTGCCGGCAGTGCGGGTATAGAAATACCCATGGTAGTGTTTACTGGGTTTGCCTTATTGATATGGTACTTAGTAATATATGGGCAACGTAAGATAAACAGCTTTAACTGGTCAGGCTCTCTTGGGATATTCATTATTTTTCTGCTAAGCACTTCATTTCTGTCACTGACATTTACTACAGAAATATTTGTTGGGATAGCACGCATTATATTTGAGTTAGAGTTAGTTTTTATTTATTGGCTTTCCTTTAATCTCGTAAGATCAAAAAATGATCTACAGAAGATCCTTAAATTATTATTTATAGCCTTAGCAATTCAATCATTTATTTATTACATTCAAAGCGCCTTGGGCATCACATTTAGCTTGAC
This sequence comes from Pseudomonadota bacterium, assembly GCA_039714615.1. Classification (GTDB taxonomy): domain Bacteria; phylum Pseudomonadota; class Gammaproteobacteria; order JAAEPA01; family JAAEPA01; genus JAAEPA01. Next base: position 14,981 of record JBDLIZ010000023.1, read on the forward strand.
CGGGGAAGTATTTCAAGAATCAGAAGCCATTCCAAGACCAGGTGGTACTGTAAGTACTAACCCAGCAGGTTTTGCCAGCTTTATTTCACCCATTCTGCTGATCGGCTTTTCCTTATATTTAGCCCAAAGACATGAGTTCAAAGTACGATTATTACCTGTATTGGTATTTCTTGGATCTGCTGCCATGGTACTTACTTTTACTCGTGCTGTATGGGTAGGTTTGGTGATTGGATTGATCATCATCATTATTATGAGTATACGCAGAAAAAATTATCATCGTCGCAGAGGCTTGATTCTTATTTCAGCAATGCTAATCGGCGCCCTGATCTTCATACCTATCATGCTCAACAAACGCCTAAGCAATCAGTACCAAGACGAAGGGGCTCTTGAAGAACGAATTCGACTCATGCTAGTCGCCGTAAATGTTATTGAAGCAAACCCAATTGTGGGTATCGGACCCGGCGCATATAGCCACGTCTATAAGAAATATGTCTCATCCGAACTAGCTCAGGGTTGGCTATATGAAGTTCACAATGAATTTATTCTTCGTGCAGCAGAGACCGGAATTCCTGGTGGAATCGCATTCCTTCTACTAATATTAGCAGCTCTACGCCAAGCCATGAAGCTTAGCAGATCTGAAGATGAAACGATTCGTATTATTGCCATTGGTTGGTTTAGCAGCTTGGTTTCTTTGAGTTGGCAAATGGCTTGGGTGCCTTGGCGAGGGTTTTCTTACAATGCAATGCTCTGGCTAATGTTGGGTCTGATGGATGGGGTAACGATGTATATACAACAGGAAAACTCAACAAACCAAGTGCACCCTAAGGAATAATAAAGTGCTTTTAAAATGTTTAAATTAACTAGAATTTTTGATTTGGCATTTTGCTACGAATGGGAGCGATCAGAATGCAAGCTTTATCTTTACATTTTTATGAATAAACGTTTAATGATGATGCATGGACGATTATTTCTTTTTCTTGTTATTTCATTTACCTTTGCTTGCGAAGCGCAAAATAGGGTACGCACGGAGAGGGCTGTAAATTTTTATTATGTTGACCCCGCGAACGGAAATGATGATTACCCTGGAACATCGAAGAATGCCCCTTGGAAAAGTATTCCCGGTACACGAATGGTCAACGACCAAGCCTGGTTACGAACCGCATGGGGTGCCATTACAAATTCGAACAAAATTCAGGCTGGCGATGTCATTGAGCTGAAGGCTGGAACAACATTCAACTCATCGATAGGTGGCAAAGTTTTGATTAATTCTGAGTTCTACGAAAATGGGATTTTCAATAAACCGATAATAATCCGGGTGAGTAGTACATGGGGAGAGGGGCACACTCAGATAGATGCGCAAGGTATAAATCTCTCGAAATATTCTGCTTTTATTTCTGTAGAGTCACGTAACAATGTGCATCTTTCCGGGGCCAATGAGAGCCGGTTGTTGCAAGTAAAGAATATTAAAGGAGAAGGTGTGTGGGGAATAAGCTTGTGGGGTACGAAAGATGATAAACAAAAAGGAATTCATCTAAGCTACACAGAAGTTTCACATTCAGATTATGGTGGAGTTACTATCGGTTATTCTGATAATTGGCTAGTCTCAAAAGCCCGTTCACACCACAATAAGTCAATAGGTTTTGATGTCGGAGGAATCAATGATCAGCACGCTGACAATGGTGAATATCGCGATACCGAAGCTTTTGCAAATGGTACTAAAGGGTCAACGGACATCGCCCACGGTTTTGGTCTCTACGGGGCCACTAATATCACTTATCGTCGCTGCAAGGCTTATGCCAATGTTCGTGATGGATTTGATTTTGGGACTGTAGGCAATGATAAAGCTTCGAATGCCATGGTAATTCAATCTATAGCCTTCGACAACGGCGAGGATGGTTTTGGAGTAAATGGAGCTTATGATGCCGCAGGAGTAGATAATACATTCACCTATATACGCAGTATCGCCTACAATAATAACCAAACGGGTTGGAATATCTATGGCGGCGCGGACGCCTTTTTGTATCATGTAATTTCCCACCATAATGGCAGCCAAAAGTATTTTGGTGGAAATTTCATGATCTATAGTTCAATAGCAGAGTCTAGTGTTTATACGACTTCCGCGACGATCAGAAATAGTGTGGGTTTTGCACCCAAAAGACATGTGAATATATATTCTTATGATTCCGGGGGTATAGAAACTCGAATCGATTCCGACTTCAATATTTTTGTACCCCGCGTCAAAGACGCCGAATCATTTTCTGAACTGCCTTATGGCACGATGGATAGCTATGGCGAGCCTCCCTCATGGATTGGAAAGAACGACTGTATTGGAATGCGATGCGATCCAAAATTCGTCCGCGTCGACACTACAGATTTTTCGCACAACGATTATCACCTTGCTCCCGATAGCCCTGCGATTGACGCGGGTATGTTTTTAAATATACCTCCCCATTCACCGTTGCAGATCGACAATGTAGACCGGCTAGACACACCTGATATTGGCATCTACGAATCCTCATCCAACAAGCGAACGGCTAAATAAGTGACAACCTGTTGTGCTCGCCTTAGTCATTCGATAAACCCTCTCTTCATCTAGTTCGGTCATTACTGTCTAGTAACGGCAGTGAACGCAAACATGAATATACTTTTTTTAACAACCATATTGCCCGGCGGACAAAGAATGGGCAGCGAAGTTGCTTCGCAGGCCATTATTAACGCGCTCAATGAATCCGGGCACCAGTTGAGCATTACAGGCTTTGTGCGAAAAAATGAAATCTACAAAACCAGTGCCGGAGAAATACCTTCCGGAGCACGTGACATTGAAACAAGGCAAGCGGGTCTCAACAAATATATTTGGCTGGTAAAAAGTCTGCTGACAAAGACCCCTTATTCCATTGTAAAATTTCAGTCCGCAGCCTATGCCCGTCTGGTAAGCCGTCTGGTGAAGGAAACCCATTTCGATCTTGCCATTATCGATCATGTACAGATGAACTGGATTATCGATATCCTGCCGCCGGACATGCCTCTGATTGGTGTTACACACAATGTAGAGCAAAAAATGTATGGTTCCTTTGCAAAGGCCGGTGATAAATCGCTACGCTCTCGCCTATTCAGTAGGGAAAGCCGTCTGTTAGCTGAGGTCGAAAAGCGTTACCTTGAGCGGCTGCAACATCTCTGGGTTTTTACCGAAGATGATGCGGCATATTACCGTTCGATCAAAGAAGCCGCTGTCTCAATCGTTACTTTGCCGGCCACTTCAGTCAATGCATCTGCTAGTAGCCACAAGGAATTTGATATTGGTCTGGTAGGCAGCTGGAGCTGGGAAGCCAATGAAGAAGGTCTAAGATGGTTTATTGATGACGTCTATCCCCATCTATCCGAGGACCTCAACATTCATATTGCAGGAAGTGGTGCCGAATGGCTCAACAATAATTATGAAAATATTTCTTACCTGGGTTTTGTCGATGATGTGCAGGAGTTTCTAAGAAAGGCCAGAGTTGTTGCCATTCCGACATTAAGCGGTGGCGGTATACAGATAAAGACCCTGGATGCTATCGCATCAGGCTCCAGCATTGTTGCTACCAGTCTGGCATCACGAGGTATCGACGACGCACCCGAAACTATCAACACAGCAAACACGCCGGAAAAATTTGCTAATGAACTCAGTAAGGCTGTACACAATACCCAGAACCCTGCCACAACTCTTGCCGCTATGAACTGGGCGCTTGAACGCAAAACACGCCTGACCTCGGAACTCGAGCACTGCATAACTACGCTGCTCGCAAGAACATACCTATCATGACAAACAAGCCGGCACTCAAAATCGGCCTGTTACTTGATACCCTTGAAATGCCGGCCTGGGTCGAACACATGCTGTCGGTTGTTGCACAATCGGATTACGCAACAATCGAACTTGTTATCCTCAACAAAACCCAAATCTCGCCGGCAAAAACGTTAGTCAAACGATTTCTGGATAACCGTAATCGACTGGTGTATTCGCTCTACGATAAGCTGGACAGAGCTGTAAACCCTGTTAACCCGGACGCTTTCGCCGAATGCAATCTTTCAAAACTTCTTACTGTCATTGAGGTTAAGGAGGTTATGCCCAGGCAGACAAAATATTGTGAGTATATAAATGACGATGACATAGACGGCATTAAGAAACATAAATTGGATGTGCTCATTCGCCTGGGATTCAAAATACTCAAGGGAGATATTCTGCATGCTGCAAAATACGGTATCTGGTCATATCTCCATGCGGATAACCGTAAAGTCCGCGGATACCCACCTGGATTCTGGGAGGTCATAGAACGCCAACCCGTTACCGGAACGAACCTGCAAATCCTCCCGGATCAACTGGATGATGGTATGGTCCTCAGCAGATCTTTTTCGGCCACCAACACATTGTCAGCTACACGTAACAGAAATGCCTTCTACTGGAAATCCGCCGCATTACTGCCGCGTGAACTGAAGTCCCTGCAGAGCTTGGGTGAAGAACAGTATTTTAATGAAAAACAGGCCCAGGAAGGTGATCTGGCGTTCTATACAAAACGGCGATACACAGAACCGGGAAATCTGGATCTCGCCGTCCAACTGCCAGGCTATTGCAGTCACTATTTCAGCAAGCGCATCATCCAGAAATTCACCTACGAGCACTGGTTTCTCTTGTTCAGACTAAGCCGTAAGGATGAAATTTCGACATCTTTTTACCAATTCACTGCACTCGAATCACCACGTGACTGCTACTGGGCCGACCCTTGTATCCTGTACGAATCAGGGCATTATTATGTCTTTATAGAAGAGTTCCTGCATGAGAAAGAAAAAGGCCATATCTCTGTTTTTGAAATCGATGACAAAGGTAAAGCCGCAAAGCCACGAAAAATCATTGAAACACCTTATCACCTATCTTACCCGTTTTTATTCAAATGGCTGGACGTATTTTATTTGATCCCGGAGTCCTCGGAAAACAGAACCATTGAGATTTATCGATGCGTAGACTTTCCCTATCGCTGGGAGCTTCATAAAACCCTGATGGAAAATGTAACTGCTGTAGATACCACTCTCTTCGAACACAACGGCAAGTGGTGGCTGTTTACCAATATTCAGGAACATCCCGGCGCATCTCAGCATGATGAATTATTCTTGTTTTATGCAAATGCTCCATTGAGTGATTCATGGACAGCACATCCGGAGAATCCGATCGTTTCCGATGTCAGAAAAGCCAGACCTGCGGGCAGGCTGTTTCACTTCAACAATGCCATCTACCGCCCTTCTCAGGATTGTTCAGTTGAATATGGTCATGGCATTACCTTAAACAAGGTATTAGAAATGACGGAAACACGTTATCGTGAGCAAACCGTTCAGCACATGAGCGCAGATTGGGATAAAAAAATAACTGGCATTCATACACTGAGCCATGCCCGAAATCTGACTTTTATTGACGCAAAAAAACGAAAATCAAAGATCTCTGTTTAGGAATGGCTCAACAATAACTTGGTCATTTGGCGCTCAGATTTAGTTTGTATTTGGACGATCTGATTGAGTAAAAGTGCAGGAATAGTAGTTCTATTTC
>JBDLIZ010000024.1:0-20047 GCA_039714615.1 Pseudomonadota bacterium
GCTCATCCAGTTTGGGTCGGAGAGATTTCCGGATTGGCCTGCTGTTGTGGAGCACCTTCTTCCAGATAAAAAGCTGCTTTAAATTCCTCAGGTAAAGGTCAAATAACCTGAACTCGCTGATTATGCCTTGATACCAAAACGAATAACGTAGGTTGGTGCTGAGGAACGAAGCCCAACGTTTTGTCGAGTGTTGCGTGTTGGGCTTCGTTCCTCAGCACCAACCTACATAGAATTAGTCTCAAGTTAAATTCCTAGCGATACCATTGCTCATCGAGTCGATAGACTTTTAACACCAAAATAATATCCCTCGGGCCTGCCGATATCGTGCACCATCCCGGGTAGACGCACACCGAGTAAGCCCCGCTCCTTAAGCAGCAGACGCCTGACCGGCTCATCGGTAAACTCGCCCTGCTGCGCGACCTTGCGGGTTCGTCGTATGGCCTCAAAGAAGTGTGGACCGGTGACCATTATCCCGCAGATGCGCAGTTCCTCCGCAACGCGAGGTATGAAATGTCCAGGACCCTTGGGATGGAAACGCTCTATTTGATAGGTATCTACTGTTCGCTGAACGAGATCGACCCTGCCAGAATGACCCATGGCACGGGCATTGTCCTGAGTCACCGGGGTCAGGGCGACCACATCCGCATTTTGTTGATCATAGACTCCTTGCAGATATTTCAACGCGCCTGGGGCAGGCAGGTAGAGATTGTCGGGATAAATGATCCCTACGCTATGCTGCCCCACCAAGGACTCAGCCAAGGCCATGGCATCGGCCTCACCCCGCGGTTGCTGTTGATAAAGATAATGGATGGGAGCCGAGAGATGGGCTAAACGCTGCCTAATGATCTCCTTTTGCGGACTGATGATAATAATGATCTGTTCAGCCCCGGCATCGATCCCCTCCTCCACGGCATATTGAATGGCCGGCTTTTCTCCCAGCGGCAACAATTCCTTGGGCAACTGGGAATTAACTGATTTCATCCGAGTCCCCAAACCGGCGGCGGGAATGATTAGGGAATGCATGACAGAGGATAATCGACGATAAAGCTGAGTTATTCCTATATCTCGATCTCCATGAGATCTTCGGCCAACCGGACATCCCCGACATACCCTGCTCTGGCCTCCTCCAACCGAGTGTCATCAGCCTTGGGCACCGGATAAAGATGAGTCAGTAACAAGCGTTTTACTCCAGCCTTGGTAGCAATCCGGCCACACTCTCCCGCCGAACAATGTCCAGGGTATTTGAGGGCATTGGTAAAGGAACAGTCCAACACCAACAGATCGGCCTGGCTTGAATGTTGGATGATCCCCTCATCGTAGTCGCAGTCGCCCGACAACACCACCGCCCTACCCCCGACCTCGAAACGATAAGCCACGCTGTGCAAGGTCTCTGAGTGTACTGTGGGAACACACTGACAGCGCACGCCAGCATACTTAAAAATCCTGTCAACCTCCTGAATTTCGACTCTGAAGTGTTTCGGCAGACTGGCTACCGTCACGATATAGTCATCGAAAAACTGCTTGAATCCCGGTGGACCGAAGAGACTCAAGGTCTTCTCTCGTCGGAAACCCGGAGTCACCTTGAGGGCATGAATCAGTGGAATGAGATCGCCGATATGATCCGGGTGGGTGTGGGTGATGAACACCGCGTCAATGTGCTGGTAACTCCTACCCGCCCTTTCCAGTTGCAACAGGGTGCCACTGCCACAATCGATAAGGCATTCCCGATCGAGCATCTTCAGGTAATAACCCGGCGCGTTGCGTTCAAGCGATGGGACACCGGTCCCGCTTCCCAAGACGATGAGTTTCATTTTATGATCACCTTAAAGCCGAATATTTCAAGGTCTCGCCCAGTTAACTTCTGGCTTATGCAATAGAGCATATTGGCCATTCCAATCTATTGTTTGTTTTATATATTTCAATAATAATAGCTCTCAAAGCGCATAAATCAGGTCCTTAACCTTGATTTCGGCGACCTCAACCCAGGGAGAATCCATGAACAAAACCCTTTCTTGCTTAATAGTACTGTTTGGCCTGAGCATGGTGCAAGCCGGCGTTGCCGATGAAGACATCGACAAGATCGCTGCCAAGGTCAGCGAATACACCGCCGCGGGCAATTACCCCAAGGCCTTAGAGGAACTGGCCTGGTATAAAAAAGAGCTCGAGAAGCTGCATTTCAAAAAGATCTTGGAGTTCTTCTATCAAGACCTTGCAGGATTTAAGCGACAATCACCGAAAACCCAAAGCACGGTGGGTATCACAACCATCGAGACGAGCTACCGGAAAAATGGTGAGAACATCCAGGCGGTCCTCACCGGAAGCAGTGGCGGCACTGCAGGGGCCATGGGGGGATTGGCTGCTTTCGGGCAGCTGGCTGCCATGCAAAGCGGGACATCGGGACAAGACTCCTTCAGACTGAACGGGTTCACCGCAACCCTAAATCAGCAGCGCCGCCGCCCCGAACTAAGTGTGTTCATGGACAGCGGATGGATCATAAAATTCGTCGCAGCTGATGCCGCTACCGCGCGTTCATTTGCCAATGAATTCCCCATAGTCGAACTCAATGACTACCTCAAGGGTAATATCTAGATCCTGCAAGTGATCGCACACACATAGCACAAGCTATTGATCCGTATAGTGATAAATTACTACACTTAAAGCTCATGCAGCCAACCCAGACGGTTCGTCTTTCCTAGGCGTAATGGGTTGGCTGCTGAGCCATTTCCCTATTTCGCCTCCACTTGAATATCCACCTTCGCGCCCTGGGTGATCGTATTGAACACCGGCGAGTAAGCAGTCAGTCGTTTGAGCCGCTCCATGTTGTCTACATCGGCCTTGACCTTGAACTTGACTCGAATCTCGGTGTAGCCCTTGGGCACGTCGTTTGAAAGACCTAGGAATCCGCGCAAGTCGATGTCGCCTTCAAGTTCGGATTCCAGTTCCTCGATGTGAATGCCCCGCACCGCGGCATGAGCGACCATGCTCGTCGTTACGCAGGATGCCAGCGCGTTGAGCAGATGCTCGACCGGATTGGCGCCATCATCGCCGCCGGCAAGGATGGGCGGTTCGTCTGCGTGCAGTTCGAACGTCTGCTTGTGTGCGATTTCCTGCTTGGCGCCGTAGAACCCCGTGATGGTGGTGCAGTTGTGATTGCCGCCCATCCACCTATTGCTGGCGCGGAACCTGCACTTTCCGAGTTCCGGCTCCTCATCGATCGCCTGAACCGTGCCTTGCAGTATCTCCATATTGATACCGTTCACCATCAAACTCTCTACGCCGGTATCTTCAGGTTCGCTTGTCACTAAATTAGTCATTGTCTTGCTCCTCGGATGTAGTGGTTTAGTTGATCGGCCGCCTGGGTTGAAAGACAGCCCGGAGACGACTTGAGAGACATAATATTCCTTGACAAGCGCGCCCATAAGATGGATTAAGGACAATAACGGGGCATTTGTGCCACTAATTGAGGTAATCGCCATGACAAGCCCGAATAGAGATCCCGTCGACGTCTTGATCGTTGCGGTGCCCGAGACCGCAGGCTCCGCCTTGTACGGCATGGTGGACGTACTCACGGCGGCGGGGAATATCTGGCAGACCCTGGTGAACACGGAGCCGGAGCAGACACTGTTCCGGGTCCGCATTGTTGGGTACATAGGAGCAGCGTTCACCTGCGGCAATGGTATTCCGGTCACGCCCGATATTTCGGTTGCCGACGATCCGAAGGCCAGTATCCTGATATTGCCTGAACTCTGGTTGGGTCCCGATGAGCACATAAAGGGACGCTACCCGGAGCTGATGGACTGGATTTGCTGCAAGTATAAAGAAGGCGCTATGCTTTACTCTGCATGTTCCGGCGCCTTGATGCTGGCCGAGACCGGATTGCTCGATGGCTGCGAAGCCACTTCCCACTGGGGTTACCAGAATCTGTTCAGTAAACGCTATCCGAAAATCCGTTTTCGTCCCGAACCGAATATTATTTTTGCCGATCCAGCAGGCCGTATCGTCACCGCAGGTGGAACGACCTCTTGGCACGATCTCGCCCTGCATATCATTTCGCGCCATGGCAGTCCTGGGGAGGCCATGCGTATTGCAAAAGTGTATCTCCTGAAATGGCACGGCGAAGGTCAGTTGCCCTATGCGACCCTGGTGCGCAGAACCCCCCATGCGGATTCCGTGGTGCGCACATGCGAGAAATGGCTCGGTGATAATTTTCGAAATGCCGAAGCCATCAAACAGATCGTCGAATTATCCAATATCCCCGAACGCACACTGAAGCGACGCTTCAAGGCGGCAACCGGCAGCACGCTTATCGAGTACCTGCAGAATCTGCGTGTGGAGGAAGCAAAACGCCTGCTGGAATCCGGGCAGATGCCCGTCGATGAGATCAGTGTGGAGGTCAGTTACGACGATCCGTCGTTCTTCCGCAGGCTGTTCAAGCGTCGCACGGGTCTCACGCCCAGCCAGTACCGTCGTATGTTCCAACCGATTATCAGAGCTTCAGAGTCGACTTAAAACAGTGCATTCGTTATTATTGCAGGAACCGGTAGAACTCGGGCAGGGTAACTGGTTAATGCTCAGGCCGGCGGGTGTTGTAATGAGTCGAGAGGGCTTGACATGAAGGGGGCTCGGAAAAGATCGTCAGCATTGGGGGGTGGGGCGCTGCGGGCATGGTGCACAATAACATTCCTAAATCAACCTGGTTCCAAAGGCATTAATTTAAGTAGCGCTCCATCGGACTCGTCAGTCAGCAGATAAAGGAGATCATCGGGGCCTTGAATAACGTCGCGTATGCGGCCAAATCGTCCGTCCAACATGCGTTCCTCTCCTACAATCCTGATTCCATCAACCTTCAGACGAACCAATAGACCGAACTTTAGCGAGCCCACAAACAGGTCATGCTTCCAGTTGGCAAACAGATCGCCTGTGTAGAAGGTCATCCCGGACGGCGCTATGGATGGGACCCACTTATGGATCGGCTGTAACATGCCCTGTTTGTGGGTACCTTCACCAATCCTTGTCCCGATAACATAGTTAACTCCATAAGTAATGACTGGCCAACCATAGTTGGCGCCCGGATTCATGATGTTAACCTCATCGCCGCCCTGAGGCCCGTGCTCATGGGTCCAGAGGCCACCCGTGGTGGGGTGTAGCGCCATACCCTGGATGTTGCGATTGCCATAGGTAAATATTTCAGGCTTGATACCGACCTTGCCAACAAACGGGTTATCTGTGGGGACGCTACCATCATCATTGACTCGAATTAACGATCCGCGATGATCATCTAACTGTTGCGCGCTAAGGCGTTTGCCCCGATCACCCAAGGAAATGTACAGCGTAGCGTCCCTCTCGAATACGAGGCGTGAGCCGAAATGCCGACCACCACGGGATTTAGGCAGTGCCCGGAATATCGTTTCAACTTCCTTGAGTTTCATCCCTTCCAATTTTCCGCGGATCACCTCCGTACCGTAGCCACTCTGCCCTTTACCGGCGAAGGAAAGATAAATCCATCTGTTTTCCCTAAAGTTGGGATGAAGGGCGATACCCAGTAATCCACCTTGACCTTTTTCCTTGATTTTTGGCAGCCCTGCTATGGGAGTTGGCAAAAGTTTTTCATTCCTGATGATACGCAAGCGTCCTGGACGTTCGGTCACTAAAATACCATTGTCTGGCAGGAACGCCATTCCCCAGGGATGATCTAAACCCCTGGTCACAACATTAACCCTGAATCGATGCAATTCGGATTGAATGATTTCTGCACGTGCTGCGTTGACAGTACACACCAACATTACCATGCTGAACAATAGGGAATGATTTATTTTTGAAGGGTTCATTGTTGATTGTGTCCAAATGTGTAATCCACATTGAGAGACAAAAGTCGGTAGTATAGGTTCTGGTTTACTGCAATCGATGTGTTGACACCCTGCTATCAGGTGCCATTATCGGGGACTCGAAAATATCACGAACCCTGCACCGAAGACGCTAATCTCTGGCGCCGGCTCGAAGAAGCGGCCGAAGTTGGCATTAAACCGTATAAAGTTCCATCCTCAGTTTGCCGACACCCCCAGCGATTCCACCCACCCCTGCACCCGCTTGAAAGGAACCCGTTCCACAACCCCGAACAATACATGACCGGAAAGCCGGGCGCGGCTGGTTCGGGGTGAGGTGACGCCACAAAGGAAACGCGTCAGCGAACGTGGATCTCGCAGAATATTATCTGGATCATCATTTTGCAGCAAGTTTTGTACGCGGTGAGTCAGTTCCGCGGGAATTGGCATTTCTCCGCGCGCGGGAATACTCTGTTTCCCCTCCAGGCACCAAGAACAGTGACCGCAAGGCCCTGGCAGCGTCTCGGCAAAATGCCTGGCAAGCATGATGCTTTGGCAACCATCAGCGTCCGCCAGATCGAGCACTTGTTGCAAGCGGTTGATCTCGGCCTGTTCCCGCTTCAGCATCCGGTCATTGAGGGCGTCGGCGAGAACCGTCGGATTCGGCGGTGACTTTAACCGTTCATAACGGTGGCGGATTCCCGCAACCTTTACCTCCATTATCTGCTGTTCACCCAGCCAATCGAGGGCGCGAACAATACGTTCACGATTGGTGCTCAAGGCCTCGGCGGCAGTGTCAAGATCGATATGAAACCAGGTGCGAGCCCGCCTCGCCTGACGGAACAACCCGGCCAGAAACTGACGTCGCTCACCCTCGAACCGCGCCAATATCTCGGCCGAACTCAGCAGTGGTTTAAATTGATAGTCGGCGTAAAACGGCGTGCCGCCGCGCAGGTAGCCGTCCAGCTCCAGATAGGTCAGCAAGGTGCGCAACACCAGCGGGCGGATATCGTGTCTATAGGACAATTCGTATAGGTTGATATCGAACTGCGCTTGCTGTGAAAACAGCGACTCGATCAGCCCCTGCAACCCACCCATGCTTGGCGTGTCTCCGTAGACGAAATTCTCCAACACGTTAAGATCATCCGGACAGATGAGCGCCTGACAGATCGAGGCTTCACCATCGCGTCCTGCCCGACCGATTTCCTGCGAGTAATTCTCCAGACTTTTGGGTAGATTGTAGTGGTAGACATAGCGGATGTTAGATTTGTCCACGCCCATGCCGAACGCAATGGTCGCCACCACGATCGCGTCATCGGACATCATGAACCCATCCTGAATCACACTGCGCACCTCGTTTTTCATTCCGGCATGGTAGGCACGCGCGGATAAGCCGGCGGCTCGCAAACGTTCGGCCACCGATTCGGCGGTTTTTTGCAGCGTCACATAGACAATCGTGGGACCCCGGGGACGCTCCCTTAACAACCCCAGCAGCAACTCATCACGTTCTGTTCCCGTGACAGGCGTCATCTGCAAACTAAGATTGGGCCGGTAAAAACCGGTTCTGACAGCGCACTCAGGTAGAATACCGAACCCCTTGCGGATATCGTCAAGCACCTGCTCTGTAGCCGTCGCCGTTAGCGCCAGCACCCGCTGCGCACCGAACTCTCGGGCATAGCCCGCCAGCTTGAGATAATCCGGCCGAAAATTATGCCCCCATTCCGAGATACAATGCGCCTCGTCCACCGCAAACAGTGAGATGCGCACCGCGCGAATCGCTTCCCGGAAACGCTCATTGTTAAACCGCTCCGGCGCAACATACAACATCCGCAACTCGCCAGCGCGTACCAGCGACATCACCTCGCGATAGCTCTGCGCATCCAGCGTTGAGTCCAACTGCCGCGCCGCGACGCCGCGCGATGCAAGCGCGTCTATCTGATCCTTCATCAACGCGATCAACGGAGAAACCACCAGCGTAACACCCGGCAGCATCAACGCCGGCAGCTGGTAACAAAGCGACTTCCCGGCTCCGGTGGGAAACACCGCCGCAGCGGAATGCCCGGCCAACAAATGCCCAATCACCTCGCGTTGACCGGAACGAAAGTTGTCGAAGCCAAAATGTTGTTGTAGTGCTGAATCGATGTTTATGGGCATGGATTCTTCCAATGAAACGCTTAATCCCTTAACTCACGATTTGGTGCCCGGGGCCGGACTTGAACCGGCATGGGGTGTTGCCCCGAGGGATTTTAAGTTTCACGAAAATACTGTATCCCATTGATTTAATTGACAACATTAGCGATCAAACCGCACCCCGAGCGAACGATCAAAATCCTGAAAATACAGTCAGTTAGCGCATTATAACGAACATAGGTAAACATAGGGAGCATTTCGGAGTGTACCGCCAGTGTTACCTTATTCGTCTTCCCTTCGCGGTTCCAACTCGTAAGTACAACTCAACAGGTCGCCTGATTGGCATCATCAAGCACCTCACCATATTTCCATTTCAGGATTGGAATACACTTCCCCTGCAAACAGTCAGATAATTTCTCACCCACACGCGACAAAATCCACACTTCGATTGTTTCGTTCGTTACGTTCATATCGTTTATCGCTTATTATTTGGGAGCATGAAAAGATAGGGGCCTCGGCATCTTCCATATAAACGGTGGGTTATAAAACATGTCAACGGTAACGAGAAAACATTTTGAGGCGATCACCCCTAGCGAGCGGGATGTTGAACTGGCCGCCCAAAGCAGTCGTATACTCGCAACGCAGCTGGAGCGTGGGGATACCGTACGCATCTGTCTGGTTGATGGAGCACAGGAGATTATCGTACCAACCTCAGCACTACACTTGCTGGTCGATATCCTGGCCCACATGGGCCAAGGGGAGGCTATTACCCTGGTACCTCATCACGCCGAACTGACTACCCAACAGGCCGCAAACTTCCTGAACGTGTCCCGGCCATACCTGGTCAAGCTCCTGGAGCAGGGTGAGATTCCCCATCGCAAGGTGGGTACCCGGCGCCGACTCCTCTTTCAGGATCTGATGGCGTATAAAAATCGCAGCCAGGTAGAACGAGCGCAGGCACTGGACAAGCTGGCCGAGCAGGCTCAGAAACTCGACATGGGCTACTGAGCACGTGGCCTACTTGGCCGCGATCTGCGACGCCTGCGTACTGTACCCGGCGCCGCTGCGCGATTTTCTACTGCGATTGACGTTGACAGAGCTATTTCGTGCGCGCTGGAAGGAGCACATCCATGAGGAGTGGATGCGAAACCTGCTGGCGAATGGTTAACTTGTCACTAGCTCGCAGCCGCTCCAGGAAGTCATGGGGCATCTCGGTTTCTGCCCATCAGGCCGCGCACGGCGGCGGGGATATCGCCCGGAATCACCACCAGCTTGCTGTTCTGCGATTGGGACATGTCCTTGATAGCATCGATGTAGCGCTCCCCAAGAAGGTACATGACCGGCAGTTCGTTCTGCTGGATGGCCTCGGTGACCTTTTGAATCGCTGTCTGGCTGGCCTCTGCAAGTACCACTTGGGCCTGGGCATCACGACGGGAAGCCTCCAGACGGCCATCGGCCTCGAGGATCGCCGCCGACTTTTCACCTTCGGCCCGGGTCACTGTGGCGCGGCGACCTCGCTCGGCCGCTGCCTGCTCTTCCATGGCGCCCTGCATGGTATCAGAGGGGTTGATATCCTGGATCTCGACGGTTTTCAGTATAATGCCCCAGTCCGCTATATCGTCGGAAATCATGGCTCTCAATCGTGCCTTGATATGGTCCCGGGAGGATAAGGCATCGTCCAGATCCATCTCACCGATAATGGAACGCAAAGAGGTCTGTACCAGGGTTTGAATGGCGATCGAGTAATCTTCAATGCCATAGACGGCCTTTTCCGGGGTCACGATATTGATGTAGGCCACGGCGTTGGCCTTGATCACGGCATTGTCCTTGGTGATGACTTCCTGGGTTGGAATATCCAGCACGATATCCTTAGTGGAGATCTTGTAGACCACGTTGTCGACATAGGGAATGATGATATTGAGTCCCGGTCCCAGCGTCTTGTGATACTTGCCCAGGCGTTGCACGACCCACTTGCTGCCCTGGGACACCAGGCGAACTCCCTTGGCAATCGTCACCAATACCAGAATCAGAAACACCACGACGGGAATCAAAGTTTCCATACGATCTCCTAAAATGAAGTTGACTTCGACGAGAATCTTATTGCTTCGCGACAACCAGTGTATTGCCCGATACATCCACCACTGCAACCCGATCCCCCAGGCCGACGGGTTGTTTAGAAATAAAATCCCACTCATCCGCACCTAATACAGGTATGGAGAAGCGCAGCTTACCCCGCTTGATACCTTGGGGCACTACGATCACCAACCCGACCTCACCCAGGATGGCTTCCCGGGACAAGCCCGCCATGGTTTTATCCACCGCCCTGGGCTTGAGGTAGCGAAACCATAGAAAGGTTGCAGCCGCCGAACTGATTGTCCAGATAAACACCTGCCAAGTCAGGCTCATCGCAGGGAATAACAGCAACAAAACCCCCACCAGGCAGGCACCCGCGCCAAACCATAGCGCGATAAAACTGGGCAGTACGATCTCGATCATGGCCAGGAGCATGCCGAACACCAGCCAGTGCCAGTAAAGTAGGGTTAGTTCCATGGGAACTCTCTCTCAGTTTCGATGGCTTAAAGCATAGCGGAATTCGCCCGCTAGCGGTCATTCTAGATAATAGCGGCAAATCAGGATAATTCTGTGCTCCCCGACTATATAGGCCAGGGCCGTTCCCTAACAGGCATAGTCTCTTCCAATATGAAATGAGTCTGCTGGGTGTGGTAGCGGCGATGTATGGCGAGTGGGCCACGGATGGGATCGCGTTTTTAACGTTTATCCAAACCATGCTGGTACCTCAGCTTCGTGCGGGCCATATCGTGATCATGGATAACGCGAGCTTTCATAAAATCAAACAGGTGAGGGAAGCGATTGAGAGTAGCGGGGCACGGCGGGTGTTTTTACCGCCCTACTCACCTGATTTTTCACCAATTGAACTGATGCGGTCGAAGCTCAAACAGTCTCTGAGAAAAAAAGCGGCACGCACCTTAGGAAGTTTTCATCAAGCCTTACTTGAAGCATTTGAAACCTTGACTGATTACGACTTCGAAGGCTGGTTCGCGCACTGCGGTTATCATGCCAGCTAATGTGAAAATGGCTATAATTGGCGGAGAGGGAGGGATTCGAACCCTCGTGGGGCGGAAGGCCCCCAACGGATTTCGAGTCCGCGCCGGTATGGCCACTTCGGTACCTCTCCTGATCTAATGCTATTTCTTCTACTAAAGCCACTGCGTGGCTTACCCCAACGGATTTGACTCGCTACCTCCCTGTAGCTCGCCCTGGCGGGCGGCTAAAGCCATCCAAATCGGCTCTCCTGCCGATTTGTCGAATCCGCGCCGGCATAGCCACTTCGGTACCTCTGCTAATTTTCCGTACTGTTTTTCCTCATTTTGTCGAGTCCAGCCCACTCTGGCTGCCTTACTTTTCCTTAGGCTGAAAGAGTGTGAACCCTGTCTGGTTCATATTATAACTATTTTTCTACACTGAGAATAACCCGATAGATGGTTTTATTACTCAGATTATCGGTGACGTTTTACCAATACCTGGAACATATGCAGGCCTTTGTACGCTAATAGGTGGTCTGGCTAAAGAGGTGAAAAATGGAATTTATTCACATTTACATCAGATCCTTGGTTATTCTACTCGGTGCTGTATCCGTACCCTTGTTCGCTGACACTCAATTATCGAACTCACCCGAGTCAACACCATTTACCAACGCGAAGGACAATAATTTATATCATATCGCAACAGTGTTCCGAAGCCGCATCAAGAAAATTGATTCTCTCACCAAGATGAAGAACCATATCTATGATAAGGCCCAGCATTTGGATTTTGTATCCACACTCACATTCATAAACAATGTCTTGACCCGACTGCCAAAATACCAAGACCTGTTTGAAAGCGCAGGAGACGAGCAAGGCCTGGACTGGCGTCTGCTGGCGGCTACGGCCTATCAGGAATCACTTTGGAACCCCGAGGCCGTCTCACCGACCGGCGTAAGGGGCCTGATGATGCTAACTAAAGTCACTGCCAGGGAACTCGAGATCGTAGACCGTCTCGATCCGCAACAAAGTGTGGCTGGAGGGGCGCGTTATCTCAGTCTCTTAGAAAGTAGGCTGCCCGAACGGATTACTAGCCCAGATCGGATGTGGATGGCCTTGGCGTCTTATAATATCGGTTCTGGACATCTGGAGGACGCACGGATACTCACGCAGAAATTCGGCGCCAACCCAGACAAGTGGCAGGATGTCAGAAAACACCTGCCCCTGCTTGCTCATAGCAAATGGCACCGTCAAGCGAAACGTGGTTATGCACGGGGAGGGGAGCCCGTTCAGTATGTCCGGAACATTCGAAGCTATTTTGAAATACTGGTATGGCTTACCAGTAAACAGGCAAAGGTCATGCTGGTAGAGAATGAGGTCAACGATTTACTGCTTAGCGCACTCTAATCAATCAAGGAATGTCTTGCCCTGGCGCCGTCTCTTGAAAAAGCCCCGTAAAAACTCGGCGCATTCTTCCCCTAGCACTTTCCCCGTGACCTCTATCCTATGATTGGTCTGCTTGGCCTGCGCCAGATTGAATACGCTGCCTGCCGCACCCGTTCTTGGGTCATCCGCACCGAATACCAGACGTTTGATACGTGCATGGATCATGGCCCCCAAGCACATGGGGCAGGGTTCCAGTGTCACATACAAGGTCGTATCCGGCATCCGGTAATTTCTTAAAACTTGCCCAGCATTCCTGATGGCCTGGATCTCTGCGTGGGCAGTTGGATCATGGCGTTCGATGGGACTATTACAGCCCTCGGCCACCAGCTTATTTTCTTTAACAATCACCGCTCCGACGGGGACCTCTCCTAGCTTTTCAGCATAACGCGCAAGCCCCAAGGCATATCGCATCCAGTGTTCGTCCATGGATAGACTATTGTTCATTCTCCCCTTGACAGAATCAGGAATAGTAAAGGTTTCTAAACCGCGCTACTCCCACTCTATGGTGGACGGCGGCTTACCGGAGATATCGTAGGTGACGCGCGAGATACCATCAATTTCATTGATGATACGTCGCGATACATGATCAAGGAACTCATAGGGCAGATGAGCCCAGCGTGCAGTCATGAAATCGATGGTCTCAACGGCCCTCAGGGCAATAACATAATCATAACGACGACCATCACCCATCACCCCAACGGATTTCACGGGAAGAAATACCGCAAAGGCCTGGGACACCTCGTCGTAAAGGCCTTGACGACGCATCTCACTGATATAAATATCATCGGCAAGCCGCAGCAAATCGGCATAACGTTTATTCACCTTACCGAGTATACGCACCCCCAGGCCAGGCCCCGGGAAGGGATGACGGTAAACCATCTCCGAAGGCAATCCCAATTTTAAACCTATCTTGCGAACCTCGTCCTTAAACAGTTCACGCAGCGGCTCGATGAGCTTGAGATCCATCTCTTCAGGCAGCCCCCCAACGTTGTGATGGGACTTTATCAGCTGGGCCTTACCCGTAGTTGCACCAGCGGACTCAATGACGTCCGGATAGATCGTGCCCTGTGCCAGCCACTTGGCGCCGACGCGTTTGCTGGCCTGCTCTTCGAACACCTTGATGAAGAGATTGCCGATGATCTTGCGCTTTTGTTCCGGATCACTCACCCCTTCGAGGGCCTCCAGAAAGCGCTTTTCCGCATCCACTCGGATGACTTTTACTCCCATGTGCTGAGCGAAGGTCGCCATCACCTGATCACCCTCATTCAGCCGAAGCAAACCGTTATCCACAAATACACAGCTGAGTCGGTCACCGATCGCCCGATGCAGCAGGGCGGCCACTACCGAGGAATCCACGCCGCCAGACAGACCTAGGATGACCTCATCGCTGCCGATCTGCTCAGGCAAATGATCGATACTGTCTTGGATGATATTAGCCGCCGTCCAAAGATGCTCACAGCCACAAATCTCATGGACGAACCGGCTCAGGATACGCTCACCCTGGCGGGTGTGGGTGACCTCCGGGTGGAACTGCACCCCATAGTAGTGACGTTTTTCATCCGCCATGCCCGCGATGGGGGCACTATCCGTACTGGCCATTTGTTCGAATCCGGCCGGCATGATAGACACCCGGTCGCCATGTGACATCCACACATCCAGCATGCCATAGCCTTGGGCGGTAGTATGGTCCTCGATATCGGTCAACAGGGGGGTGTGGCCGTGTGCCCTGACCTGGGCATAACCAAATTCTCGATGGCTAGCGACCTCTACTTCGCCTCCCAGCTGTTTGGCCATGGTCTGCATACCATAGCAGATACCCAGTAAGGGAACGCCCTGCTCAAACACGGCAGGCGAGGCCTGCGGCGGGGTCTGATCCGCGACTGACTCCGGCCCCCCGGATAAGATAATCCCCTTGGCGCCGAATGCCCTAAGCGCCTCGTCGTTCATATCCCAGGGATGGATCTCGCAGTACACACCGGCCTCGCGTACGCGTCGGGCAATGAGCTGGGTGGTTTGAGATCCGAAATCGAGGATCAATATCTTGTCGGAATGGATGTTTTTCACGGGGAATTTACGAATCAGTCGAGTAACTATTCAGCACTATTGGAATAATGAGCTGGTAACTGTTCAGATTGCCCTTGATTTGTTCGAGGACAAGGAAAAAACGCGCGGTTTACACGGGTAAATGAGCATTTTTGACGCCGTAATCGGACAAATCAGGGGTGAACTGTATAGTTACTCAGTCGATACGGTAGTTCGGTGCCTCCTTAGTGATGGAAACATCATGCACATGGCTCTCCCGCATGCCGGCGCTGGAGACTTGGACGAACTTTGGCTTAGTACGCATTTCCTCGACGGTCTTGCAACCCAAGTAACCCATGCTCGAACGCAAACCACCCACCAGCTGATGAATGATGGCTACGATGGTGCCCTTGTAGGGAACCCGCCCTTCGATTCCTTCGGGAACGAGCTTTTCGATCCCCTCGACATTCTCCTGAAAATAGCGGTCACTGGATCCCTGTTGCATCGCACTGAGTGATCCCATGCCACGATAGGACTTGTAGGAACGCCCCTGATAGAGTTCCACCTCGCCCGGTGATTCCCTGGTCCCCGCGAACAGGCTGCCGATCATTACCGAATGAGCACCGGCAGCGATTGCTTTGGCCAAATCACCAGAATAGCGGATACCCCCATCGGCGATGACGGGTGTATTGCTGGCCTTCATCGCCTCGGCGACATCGGCGATAGCCGTGACCTGGGGAACACCCACCCCCGCGACGACCCGTGTAGTGCAGATCGAACCGGGCCCAATACCCACCTTAACGCCATCGACGCCCCTTTCTACCAGTGCCTGAGCGGCCTCCGCGGTGGCAATGTTACCTCCGATGATCTGGACATCGGGATGGTGGCGTTTAATCCGCTCCACCCGGTCCAATACTCCCTGTGAATGGCCGTGGGCGGTATCCACGATAATGACGTCCACCCCGGCCTTCACCAAGGCGGCTACACGCTCTTCGGTACCGTGCCCGGCACCGACGGCTGCACCGACCCTAAGGTGTCCGCCGAAGTCTTTGCAGGCATTGGGGAAATCGGTGGATTTCTGGATATCCTTGACCGTAATCATACCCCTGAGCTGAAAGTCATCATTGACGACCAGCACCTTTTCGATGCGGTGCTGATGCAAAAGATGTTTGACCTCGTCCTTGCCTGCCCCTTCCCTGACCGTAACCAATCGATCTCTTGGGGTCATAACCGCAGTTACCGGGGCATCCAGCCGAGTTTCAAAACGCAGATCGCGGGCCGTGACGATCCCTATCAGTGCCTCACCGTCAACCACCGGGACCCCAGAGATATTGTGAGCCTTGGTGATCTCAAGCACCCTGCCTATACTTACATTGGGTCCAACCGTAATCGGTTCCTTGATGACACCACTTTCATATTTCTTGACCATACGCACCTCATGTGCCTGATGCTCGGGGCTCATGTTCTTATGGATGATCCCTACCCCGCCTTCCTGGGCGATGGTTATGGCCAGACGTCCCTCGGTTACGGTATCCATGGCAGCCGACAACAGAGGGATATTCAAGGTAATATCCCGTGTCAGGCGGCTGTATTTTAGATCAACCTCGCGGGGCAGTACGGTGGAATGCGCAGGTATGAGGGAAACATCGTCAAAGGTGAGGGCTTGTTTGGTAATATGCATGGAGAATAACTACAAATGTTGGGTTCAACCTAGATCCTGCAAGTGATCGTGCCTATTATGTGAGCGCTATCATTTGCAGGATCTAGGTTCTAGATAAACGGGGCATTATAGAGTTTGCCCCCTGCATGGTAAACTAGTACCTCAATAGGACGTTAAATGACGAAAACACTAGGACTGCTCGAATAACTGAGGAGAGAATGATGAAGCTCAGCAAAACAACCGTAGCTATTCTTATTGTCGGATTGCTGTCTTATGCCTGCACGGCCGTCAGTGGAGGCAGCACCAAATCCGTTGCGAGTTCCGAGACCGCCCAAGCAGCAACCGAACAGGATTATCAATCGGCGTTGGCCGCTGCCAGGGCCGCGCAGAAAAAGGCAGGGTCCGTGGATGGAGAATGGCGCGATACCGGCAAGCTTCTGAAGCAAGCCGAGGCGGCGGCAAAAGGCGGTTAAACTGGCCAACAAGGCCAAACTCCAGGGTGAAGCAGGATATAAACAGGCCCTAGACCAGGAGAGTGCCGGTCCGCGCTTCTGAGGTCGATTCGGTCATTCCAGATCCAGACTAATAAGCCGGGGCTTACCCGACTTTTTTATTTCCATACCCATGCCCGATAAGTCATTGCTTACCCCAACCCCCCTCGACGCCTGGCAGGAAATATATACGGTTTCTCGCCTGAATCAGCAGGTCCGTATGACCTTGAGTTCAAGCTTCCCGCTGCTGTGGGTGGAGGGGGAAATCTCGAATCTGGCCAGACCCACTTCGGGGCATCTCTATTTCACTCTCAAGGACGCCAACGCCCAGGTGCGATGCGCCATGTTTAAAAACCGCAATCTCGGCCTAAGGATCAGGCCAGAAAACGGCATGCAGGTGCTGGTGCATGCTCGGGTGGGACTCTATGAAAGGCGCGGAGAGTTTCAACTGACAGTGGAACGTATGGAAGCGGCTGGCCAGGGGGCGTTGCAGCTGGCCTTTGAGGCCTTAAAACAAAAACTCGATGCCGAAGGTTTGTTCAATCCCGGACTAAAAACACCGCTGCCCGCCTTCCCTCATCAATTAGGGATTGTCACTTCGCCAACCGGCGCTGCAATCCGCGATATCCTGAACATATTGAACCGCCGCTATCCGGCCCTGCCGATATTGATCTATCCCGTACCGGTGCAAGGCGAGAACGCGCCCGGCGCCATCGTCCGGGCCTTGCATCAAGCCGATCGGCGCAAGGAGTGTGATGTACTAATCCTGGCGCGCGGCGGAGGCTCACTGGAAGATCTCTGGGCCTTTAACGATGAGAACGTAGCCCGGGCTATCGCGGCCTGCAAAATACCCCTGATCAGCGGTATTGGGCACGAAATTGACTTTACAATCGCCGATTTCGTCGCAGATCACAGAGCCCCCACCCCGTCCGCGGCAGCCGAACTCATCAGCCCCGATCAAAACGAGTTACTCTCGAAGCTCAGCAGCCACTTGAAGTTGATCGAACGGCTCATGCGTGGTCAACTCGAGCATCTGAGACAACGACTCAAATGGCTGCAGGGGCGTTTAGGACAGCAACACCCCCGCCAACGCATGCAACAGCAAAGCCAGCGTCTGGATGAACTGGAACGGCGCCTGCACCAGGCAATACACATCGGTTTTCAGTCAAAGACGGCCCGACTCAATACAGTTACGGCCTCGTTACAACAGCGCACCCCCAGGGTGCAACTGGCTCAAACTCAGGCTCATCACGGTCAGCTCCAGAAAAGGTTGTATTTCGCCATGGCTCAATTACTCAAAGACCGAACCCATCGCCTAGCGACACAGGTCCAATCGTTGCACGCGATCAGCCCTCGGGCTACCCTTTCACGGGGCTACGCCATCGTCACGCGGCAATCAGATCAGGCCATAGTACGCACCCGCGACGATGTGCGCAGGGGCAGCGAGGTACACATACAACTCGCCCAAGATCGCCTGGCAGCGGTCATCACGGATGGAGCTGCGAATTCAATGGTGAAGACGCCTGATTAATTCCAGGGTCAGACAACGGACCGTGTCTACCCGACCTTGCAGCACCGTAAAGGGCTGATCCGGTTCTCCCATTTGATCCACTACCAGGGTCGCGCTTGCAAAATCCTCGTTCCGGGTATATTCATTTATCGTCACGATCGTATCCAAACCCGCCGCCGTCGCAGCGATGATGCCATTGTAGGAATCCTCGATGGCAACGCACTGTGATGGTTGGAGCCCCAAGGCACGCAAAACAAATTCGTAGATGTCTGGGGCGGGTTTTTTGTTGGCCACGACATCCCCGGCACCGATGGCTGCAAACCAGTCCACTGAGGCCTCACCTAGGGTCGATTCCAATAGACCGGTAACGTTGTCGAGGCCGGTGGTCGTGGCAATGGCCAGAACTACGCCCTGGCGTCGTGCCTCTCGAAGCAAACGAGCAACCCCCGGCCGCAAGCGAACGACACCGGTCTTCAATAATTGCTGATAATGAATCGTCTTGCGCCGGTGCAGACCGGCGATCAACGCTTCCAGGGTCGCCGGTACGTTTAAATCGGGCTGGTCGTGATCGACAAAATAACGAATGCGTTCCTTACCTCCAGCCACCGTCAACAGGTCTCCATAGGTCTGCACATCCCACTGCCAATTCAGCCCGGCATCCTTGAAGGCCAGATTGAAAGCCACCCGGTGACCATCCCGTTCCGTGTCGGCCAAGGTACCATCCACGTCGAATATCAATGCCTGGAGTTTTGCCATCCCGCTATTGTACCGATTAGTTTATGCGAACCCACACATAAGGCAGTGAGAAACTTGCGCAGGCTGCGGATATCTGATACTAAATGCGCTTTCCTTTTGACAGCCAAAATCGAGCTTTATGGAGAACTACCTTATGGCTACCAAGACCAATGCCACTAAGCACAAATCCAATGTGACGGACCTTCCGACCAGCGGTCCAAAACCCTATGAGGCCGAGGAAGACGAAGAATATATGAATGAAAAGCAGCAGGGGCATTTCCGTCAAATCCTGTTGGTCTGGAAAAATGAACTCATGGAAGAGGTGGACCGCACCGTCGACCATATGCAATCCGATGCATCTAATTTTGCGGATCCGGCCGATCGTGCGACGCAAGAGGAAGAATTCAGTCTAGAATTGCGTACCCGTGATCGTGAGCGTAAGCTGATCAGAAAGATCGACGAGTCGCTAAACGCTATCGACATCGGCGAGTTTGGATTTTGCGAGGCTTGTGGGGTAGAGATTGGGATAAAACGCTTGGAAGCTCGGCCCACGGCAACGCTTTGTATCGACTGCAAAACCCTGCAAGAAATCAAGGAAAAACAGATTAGCCGCTAAAACAAGCCCAATGCCGCCTTTGCCGAAAATCTATTGTGGCTTTTTTAGTTCTTACATCTCAGCTTTCAGTAAGAAAAGCGAATAACTCCCGTACCGAGGCATGGCAGCTTGTTACCGTAATGCGAGATACGCCGGCCGGTTTGCACCCTCGCCGAGCGGCCCTCTGCATTTCGGATCATTAGTCACCGCGGTTGGCAGCTATCTTCAGGCCCGTAGCCAGGGTGGCAGGTGGTTCGTTCGCATTGAGGATCTCGATCCACCAAGAGAGAGACCCGGTGCGGCACTGCAAATAGTACGCAGCCTCGAGGCCTACGGTCTTCACTGGGATGGAGATATCCTTTATCAGAGTCGGCGCATTCTCGCCTATCGTGAAGCCGTATTTCGACTGATTGAAGCGTCTCACGCCTACCCTTGCACTTGTTCTCGACGCGATATCGAAACCATTGCGGCTTCAGGGCCCTTTGGATTCATCTACCCAGGATTGTGTCGCAACGATCCTGCACGAGGCTCGCACGCAGATGCGGCCATACGGGTCGTTACCCACGACAATCAAATCAATTTCGAGGATGTAAAT